>PWUB01000100.1 GCA_003563755.1 Clostridia bacterium | reverse complement strand
CTTCGTCTCCCGCTCCATGGGGCCGTTGGTGGGAGCAATATCCGGGCTCTCCGTCTGGTTGAGCCTGACCTTTGCCGTGGCTTTTTATCTCAAGGGCTTCGGTGACTACCTGGCCCTCATGATCCCCCTTCCCAGTACTCTCCTGGCCTTGCTGACAGGGGTGGTCTTCACGTACATCAACTATATCGGGGTCAAGGAGAGCGGCCGCACTCAGAACGCCATCGTGATCGTCCTTCTTGTCATCCTCCTCGGGTATGCGGCGTGGGGCGCGTTTCATATTGACGGTGACAACCTGCACCCGTTCTTACCTCACGGTGCAGGCACGATGCTGCCTGCGACGGCAGTCATATTCGTGTCCTTCGTCGGCTTCGCCCAGATAGCGAGTGTCGCTGAGGAAATAAAGGATCCTGCGCGCAACCTACCGCGGGCCATCATAGGGTCGGTGGCGGTGGTCACTGTCATCTATGCATTCGTGATTCTCGTGACGGTGGGGATCACACCACATGACATCTTCTTTGGCATCGATGCTCCCCTGGTTCATACCGCAGGAACCATCGCCGGGCTGTTCGGCATGACAGCCCTGATGATAGCTGCACTCCTGGCGACGGCTTCGTCAGCCAACGCCAGCATTCTTGCCTCCTCCCGCGTCAATTTTGCCCTCGGGCGCGACATGATACTTCCCGATTGGCTCAACGAGATTCACCCCAGGTTTATGACCCCGCATCGACCGATAGTCCTTACCGGGGCTGTCACCCTGCTTCTGATCGTTGTCTCGGATGTTGAATCGCTGTCCAGCTCGGCCAGTGTACTGATGCTCATAAACTACGGCCTTATCAACCTGGGAGTCTTGATAATGAGAAGCTTCACGCCGGAAGGCTACCGGGCTGCATATAGGTCTCCAGGCTATCCATATCTTCACATACTGGGCGCAGCTGTGTCCTTCTTCATCATCTTCCAGGCGGGCTTTTTCGCCAAGGCGAGCGCCGTGGCCCTCGTGGTGGTGGCCCTAGCATGGTATTTCGCCTGGGCCAGGCACCGCACAACGGTGGTGGGCGCCGCCCAGCACCTGCCGCGGCTGATACTCAATGGGCGGACACTCCAACGGGCGGATGTGCGTCCCGGGACTGCTGCGCGCCCGACGGGACGTGGAGGTGTGCTGGTGCTTCTGGCCAACCCGGTGCACGAAAGACCACTGCTTACCGTCGCCTCGAGCATTGCATCGGGCCATACGGGTGCCGGCAGAGCCACCGCGATGAACACTATCGAGATTCCTCCACAGGCACCCCTTGATCTACCCGAATATCGACGCGAGATACTCCAGGAGAGGCAGAAGACTCTGCAGGACATGATGTCCTCCGCCGTTGAGTACGGGCGGATAAAAGGGTTTCACATTGAGCCTCGAATCCTCTACTCCCGTGATAAGACCCGCACCGTGAACAACGTTATCAACGAAGAAGGCTTTGATTTTGCCCTGCTGGGCTGGCATGGTTCTCTCAGCATGGGTCGAATCTACCACAGCATGGTCAAGCAGCTGGTCAGGCGCGCGCGCTGCCCGATCGGGGTTTTGAAGAACAATGGACTCGAGAAGGTCAGGCGTATCCTGGTGCCCTTCCGGGGAAGCGAGCATGCGCTCTGGGGTACCAGGCTGGCTTCGGAGATGGTGTCGGGAGCCAAGGACGGCAGGGTGACAATACTTCGAGTCGTGGGTGAAGGCACCGATGAAGATGAGGAGAAGTCAAGGGTCATATCAGAAATCGCAAGCTATGCTGATCCCTCCTCGGTCGGGATAAAGGTGGTGCACGCTGACCGGGTACTCGACGGCATAATGCAGGAGGCGGAGGCGGCTTCTTACGACCTGGTTATGATGGGGGCGTCGAAGGAATGGATCCTCAAGAACATGCTTTTCGGCTCCATTCCGGACCTGGTTGCCGAGGAGTGTCCCGTATCGGTGCTCATGGTGAGAAGCTACGACACCAGCGTATCAAGGACAATGGAAACCGACATCAGTGAAGAGGAAGAGGCAGCCGCTGAGGTACCCAGGAAGATGTAGCCAGCATGCCCTGCAGTTCATTCCCTGCACAGCTCAAGTCCCGGCGCAATGCTCGCCCGTAGAGGCCCTGTTGCAGGGCTGCATCCTTCTCCGTCTGAGTGCCGGGCCTCGGGCCGGCTGAAGATCCTCGTTCATACCCGTTCGCCGAACGGAATATGGTGCATATCCTCCCGGCGGCGGTATGCCGCTGTTCTCCTGGCATTAGACTAAGGATCTGTTCGGTGGATAACACGCGTCGGTGATATACTGAATCCTGAGCCCCCGGTGAAAAGGCGCTTTGCACCGAGAACCTCCCATGATCTCACAGGGAATTGACGGGGAAGCGTCGAACATTTAGACTGGAATTGAGATGAATGTTCGGTACGCCGGGGATTGGTCCAGATCGTATAGAAAGGGTGAGCAGGATGCCGAGAGTGGGCATCATCATGGGCAGTGATTCCGACATACCGACCATGAAGGGCGCAGCGGGTATTCTCGAGGAGTTGGAGGTCGATTACGAGGTCACAATCAGCTCCGCCCACAGAACCCCCGAACGGACTGTGCGCTGGACGCGTGAGGCTCCCGAGCGGGGTGTAAAGGTCATCATCGCAGGGGCGGGAGCGTCGGCTGCGCTGCCGGGGGTGGTGGCTGCCCATACCGATCTTCCCGTCATAGGCGTACCTCTGAAGGCGTGGGCCTTTGACGGCCTGGATGCCCTGCTGGCGATAGCCCAGATGCCTTCCGGAGTCCCGGTGGCGACGGTGGCGGTGGAAGGTGCGAAGAACGCAGCCCTCCTCGCGGTCCGCATACTTGCCCTCGGCGATGACGATCTTCGGAGCAGGCTGGCCGAGTACGGGCGTCGCCAGGCGGCCCGCGTCGACGACACGGACCGCAGGCTTCAACAGACAGGACTCGGGGGTAAGCCGTGATCCCGCGTTATACCCTGCCGCGCATGGGCGGGATATGGACCGAAAAGAGCAAGTTCGAGGCCTGGCGTCTGGTGGAAGTCGCCGCCATGCAGGCGTGGTCCCGCCTGGGGGTCGTTTCACCGGAGGCAGTCACCGAGGTGCGGGAGAGGACATCCGTCGACGTGGACAGGATCCGCGACATAGAGGATGAGACCCGTCACGACATGATCGCGTTCACCACTTCGCTCGCTGAGCAGGTGTCTGAGGAATCTTCACGCTACATACACTACGGCCTCACATCCTCGGACGTACTGGACACCGCCCTCGGCCTGCAGCTGAGGGAGGCGGGACAGCTCTTACTGGAGGATCTCGATGAGCTCACGGAGGCCGTCGGGAAGCAGGCGAAAAATTATAAAGACACCCCGGCCATCGGGCGCACCCACGGCGTTCATGCTGAGCCCGTCACCTTCGGGCTGAAACTCGCCATATGGTACGAAGAACTGCTGCGGGCGAGAGAGCGTCTCGAGGCCTGCATCGAAGAGGTGTCCTTCGGCAAGATCTCCGGCGCAACGGGCACCTACGCCCAGGTGCCCCCGGAGGTCGAGGAGATGGTTTGTGCGGAGCTGGGGCTGAGCCCGGCGCCCATCAGCTCGCAGATACTGGGAAGGGACCGCCACGCAGCCTTTCTCACCCAGATCGCCCTCGTGGGGAGCTTACTCGAGAAATACGCCACCGAGATCAGGCACCTGCAGCGGACCGAGGTGCGGGAGGTGGAGGAGCCCTTCCGTGCCGGACAGAAGGGGTCTTCGGCCATGCCTCACAAGCGTAATCCGATCGTGACCGAGAGACTGACAGGCATGGCCCGCCTGCTGAGGGCAAACGCGTCGGTGGCGATGGAGAACATCGCATTGTGGCACGAGCGCGACATTTCCCACTCCTCCGTCGAGCGGGTGATCATCCCCGACTCGACCATCATCCTCGACTATATGCTGCAGAGGTTCACCATCGTCGTGTCAGACATGCACGTGTATCCCGAACAGATGGAGGCGAACCTCGAGCTGACAGGGGGGCTGATCTTCTCGCAGAAGGTCCTTCTCGCCCTCGCCGCCTCCGGGATGAGCCGGGAGGATGCCTACCAGGTTGTGCAGGAGAGTGCCATGCAGGCGTGGCATGGGGGAGAAAACTTCAGGGACCTCGTCACGCAGGATGACAGGGTGGCTGCCCAGCTCAGCCCGGATGAGCTCGAGGCGTGCTTCGACCTGTCAGAGCATCTGGTCCACGTTGATCATGTGTTTGAGAGATTGGGGTTGATATGAGTGTCTGAGAACATGCAGTCGGGTGCAGCTGGCTCCAGGCCACACGTGCAGCAGCTGGTGATGAGACCGGTGGAAGAGATCAAGGGAGATCTCATTCACGAGGGCAAGGCCAAGGCAGTGTATGGCACCATAGACGAGAACGTGCTGCTCATGGAGTTCAAGGACGATGCCACGGCCTTCGACGGCGAAAAACACGGGACAATCGTCAGCAAGGGCTTTCTCAACTCCCACATATCCGCGGCGGTGCTGCGCCACCTGAACCGCTGCGGCCTTAACACTCACTTCCTCGAGCAGATGGAGGAGCGCTACCAGCTGGTGCTGCCGCTTCAGATGTATGACATCGAGGTGGTCATCAGAAACCGTGCGGCAGGGAGTCTGTGCCGGAGACTGGGCTTCGAGGAGGGTATGGACCTGCGGCGGCCGATCCTCGAGTACTACTACAAGTCGGACGAGCTTCGCGATCCCTGGTTGAACCGCTATCACATCCGTTCCATGCAGCTGTGCACCGACAGCGAACTCGTGCACATCGAGGAGGAGTCCTGGCGCATCAACGCCATGCTCCGCGAGTTTTTCGGAGAGCGAAACCTGGAGCTGGTCGACTTCAAGCTGGAGTTCGGCAAGGATGAGAATGCAAACCTGGTGCTGGGTGACGAGATCACACCGGACACCTGCCGCCTGTGGGACGTCGGTACGGGAGACAAGCTGGACAAGGATCGCTTCCGTCACGACATGGGAGGCGTGGAGGATGCCTACCAGGAGGTATACCGCCGTATAGCCTGGGAGGACTGACGGATGCTTGCCAGAGTGTACATTACCCTGAAACCGGGTGTGCTGGATCCCGAGGGTGAAACCATCGGGGCATCCCTGAGGCGCCTGGGGTTCGAACAGATCGAGGGTGTCCGGGTCGGTAAGTACCTCGAGATCGAGACCGGGGCTGATGACGAAACCGGGATGAGGCAGCGCGTCGAGGAGATGTGCGATGCCTTGCTGGCGAACCCCGTGTTGGAGAACTACCGCATCGAGATAGCTGAATGACCCGCTTTTCCTAGGGAGAAGGTGTGCATGTGCGGTTTGTCGTCGTGACCTTCCCGGGCTCCAACTGCGATCGCGACTGCCTCTGGGTTATCGAGGAGGTACTGGGGCAGCCCGCGAAGCTCGTGCGTCACACCGATGATGTACTGTCGGACGCCGACTGTGTGGTTCTTCCCGGAGGTTTCTCCTACGGTGACTACCTGCGGGCCGGCGCCGTGGCTGCTCACACCCCCGTGATGGACGCGGTGCGTGAGTTCGCATACGGCGGGGGCCTGGTGCTCGGGATATGCAATGGCTTTCAGATGCTCTGCGAGGCGGGGCTTCTGCCCGGATCCCTGATGGTCAACGACCACCTCCGCTTCGCCTGCCGGTCGACCTGGGTCCGGGTGGAGGACGACAGGACTCCCTTCACCTGCGGGTGTCGTGAGGGGCAGGTGCTGCGCATTCCCATCGCCCACCACCAGGGCAACTACCGCACCGGAAGCAGCGGCGAGCCCGGCCGGGTGGTGCTCAGGTACAGTTCACGACAGGGCGAAGTGCGTCCCCAGGACAACCCGAACGGGTCCTGGGACAGCGTCGCCGCCGTCTCGAACCACGCCGGCAACGTCCTCGGCATGATGCCCCACCCCGAGCGCTGCGCCGAGGAAGTCTTGGGGGGAACGGACGGACTGTACGTGTTCCGTTCGGTCTTGAAATGGTGGGAGGAGGCCCGTCGGGATGAGTGACATGCAAACCAAAGCCCCACCGCCTGAGCCCTGGAGCGCGGTAGGGCTCACCGAGGAGGAGTACCGGGTGATATGTGAGCATCTCAGAAGGAGTCCGCGGCCGCTTGAGCTGGGCATGTACGGACTGATGTGGTCCGAACACTGCAGCTACAAAAGCTCGCGCCTTCACCTCGAGGGGCTGCCCACCCAGGCTCCCCACGTTTTGCAGGGACCCGGGGAGAACGCCGGTGTCGTTGACATCGGAGGGGACATGGCCCTGGCCTTTCGCATTGAATCTCACAACCACCCCAGTGCCATAGAGCCCGTCCAGGGAGCGGCCACCGGGGTCGGCGGGATATTGAGGGACATCTTCGCCATGGGGGCGAGGCCTGTTGCCCTGTTCAACTCCCTGCATTTCGGAGACCTCGATGATCCCAGAGTCCGTTACCTCTTCGACGGCGTGGTGGACGGCATCAGCCGGTACGGAAACTGCGTGGGTGTGCCCACGGTGGGCGGAGAGGTTCACTTCGACCCGGCTTATCATGACAACCCCCTGGTCAACGTCATGTGCCTGGGGCTGGTTCCCCGCGAACGCCTGGTGCGCGGGGAGGCTGCGGGAATCGGCAATCCCGTGTTCGTCGTGGGCTCGGCGACGGGCCGGGACGGCATTCACGGAGCGAGCCTGCTGGCGTCGCGGGAGTTTGCAGAGAGCGGCGAGGATATGCGTCCGGCCGTGCAGGTCGGAGATCCCTTCCGCGAGAAGCTCCTGATCGAGGCCTGCCTGGAGCTTCTCGAGGGCGATGCGGTCGCCGGGGTGAACGATCTCGGTGCGGCCGGGTTGACATCGGCCGCCTCAGAGACGGCATACCGGGCAAAAACTGGAATGCGAATCGATGTGGATCTCGTGCCGAGGCGCGAGGAGGGCATGACGCCCTACGAGGTCATGCTGAGCGAAAGCCAGGAGAGAATGCTCGTTATAGGACGCCGGGGACGAGAATCCGAGGTGCAGGACGTGTTCGACCGGTGGGATCTCGAGGCCGCGCGGATCGGTGAAGTGACGGACGATGGACTGCTCAGGGTCACCGAGTCCGGCGTGGAGGTGGCAGCGGTTCCGGTATGCAGCCTCACCGATGGTGCGCCCACCTACGATCGACCCGCTGATTCCCCGCGTGAGCCGTCGGGGACACCTCTCGAGGACTGCCCCGTTGAGGGTGATCCGGAGCGGGCACTGCTGGATCTGTTGGGTCATCCCAACCTCTGCTCCCGGCGGAGTGTTTACGAGCAGTACGATCACATGGTGGGTGTGAACACCGTGGTGGGGCCCGGCGGTGATGCGGCCGTCCTCCGCGTGAAGGGCATGCGCCAGGGGATCGCAGCCACCGTGGATGCGGATGGACATCTCTGTGCCCTCGATCCCAGGACGGGGGTGCAGAACATCGTTGCCGAGGCATTCAGGAACCTGTGCGCTGTAGGGGCGGATCCGCTGGCCGTGACTAACTGCCTGAATTTCGGCAGTCCGGAGAGGCCACAAGTCATGCATTCCTTCGTCCAGACGGTGGAGGGCATGGGCGAGGCCTGCCGTCGGCTTAACACCCCGGTGACAGGAGGAAACGTGAGCTTCTACAACGAGACTGCCCAGCGCTCGGTGCATCCGACACCCGTCATCGGCATGGTGGGTGTGCTGCAGGATGTATCGAGAAATGCCACACCTGGCTTTGCCGCCGGGGGTGACCTGGTAGCGGTCCTGGGTGGAGGCGCAGGCTCTCTTTTCGGGTCACATTATCTGCGGATGAAGGCGGTCATCGCCGCTGGGTCACCGCCGCAGCCCGACTTCGATGCCGAGCTGGCGACCGGAGAGGCGTGCCGAAAGGGCATATCAGCGGGAGTCATCCGCTCCGCCCACGACGTTTCCGCAGGCGGCCTGGCGGTGGCCCTGGCGGAGTGCTCGGCTCTTTCGGAGGACCGGCTCGGAGCCCGGGTGGACCTCTCCTGCGGCGCCCGCCCTGACGAAGTCCTCTTCGGCGAGGGAGGCCCCCGGTACGTCGTAACCGTGGCCCGTGAGCACCTCGACCGTCTCCTGGAGACCGCTGGTGATCACGGATGCCCTGTCACCGTCGTGGGTGTCGTGGGTGGGTCCACCCTTGAGATAACCCTGGGTGGTGAACCCGTCGTGAAAGTGCCCGTTGACGACATAGTCACCGCGAGAGAGGAGGGCTTGCAATGAGCACCTTTCCCAGAGAGGAATGCGGCGTATCCGGGATATGGGGGCATCCCCACGCCGGCCTCCTCACCTATTACGCGCTGTACGCGCTTCAGCATCGCGGACAGGAATCGGCCGGTATCGCCGTACGGGGCCCCGAGGAGGACCAGATCCAGATGCACAGAGGGATGGGACTGGTGGCGGAGGTTTTCGAGCACGAGGCCATAGAGAGGCTCCGGGGTGATGCTGCCGTCGGACACGTTAGATATTCCACCACCGGCCGGACATCTATCCGCAATGCACAACCGTTGATGGTGCGGCTCAAGCGGACGACCCTGGCGCTTGGACATAATGGAAACCTCGTCAATGCTGCCTCGGTCCGCAGGGATCTCGAGGAGCGGGGGAGCATCTTTCAGACCACGTCAGACACGGAGGTCATTGCTCACCTGGCCGCCCGGGATCGCGAGTCCGATGTGGGAAGCAGTCTCCTGAACGCTCTACGCCAGGTGAGGGGGGCATACGCCCTCGTGGCTCTGACCCCCCGGGGCATGTATGCGGCACGGGATCCCATGGGGATCAGACCGCTATGCCTGGGCAGGTTGGAGGACGGCTGGATGGTGGCCTCGGAGTCGTGCGCTCTCGACAGCGCCGGCGCTGCTTTCGTGAGGGACCTAGCCCCCGGGGAGTTCCTACGGATAGACGATGACGGCGTCACCAGTGACACCATCGCCACCGCTGACTGCCAGCCGGCCCTGTGCGTTTTCGAGTATATCTACTTCGCCCGTCCTGACAGCAACCTGGAGGGACTCAATGTTCACCAGGTGAGAAAGGACCTGGGACGGTTACTGGCCATCGATCACCCGGTGGATGCCGATGTGGTGTCAGGTGTGCCCGATTCCAGCATCTCCGCAGCCACGGGGTACGCCGAGGAGGCCGGGATTCCGTACGAGATGGGGTTGGTTCGCAACAGGTACATCGGTCGGACTTTCATTCAACCTGAGAATGAAATGAGACAGGTTGGAGTCAACCTGAAGTTGAACCCCCTACGCAAGGTTCTACAGGGCCAGCGCGTGGTCCTGGTGGATGATTCGATAGTCCGTGGAACCACGTCGGCGACCCTGGTCAGGCTGCTGCGAGACGTGGGTGCCCGGGAGGTTCACCTGCGCATCAGCTCGCCACCGTACCGCTTCCCCTGTTTTTACGGAATCGACACCAGCTCCCCTGATGAACTGATCGCCGCGGGCAGGTCGGTCGAGGAGATAAGAGACACCGTCGGAGCCGATTCCCTGCAATACCTCAGCGAGGAGAGGGTGGCACAGGCCTGCGGCGGAGGTCTGGATCGCTTCTGCCGGGCGTGTTTCTGTGGCAGCTACCCCATGTCCGTAGACGAGGTCTGTGACAAAATGTCCCTGGAGGGTGATTCCGATGAGTGAAGGGACCAGCTATCGTGATGCGGGTGTTGACATAGACAGGGCCGATGCCATCGTCGCTCAGATGGAGAGCCTCCTTCGTACCACCTGGACCGAGGGGTGCACCGATGATTTCGGAGGGTTCGCTGCCTCCTTCGTTCCTCCGTGCAATGACTACCGGCGTCCCGTGCTGGTGGCCTGCACCGATTCCGTCGGCACCAAGATCAAGCTCGCCGCAAAGACCGGGCATTTTTCGGGGATCGGGGTGGACTGCGTGGGCATGGTGGTTAACGACATGGTGACCTCCCGGGCGCGGCCGCTCTTCTTCCTCGACTACATCGCGTCCGCTCGCCTGGAGGAGGAGCCCATCCTGGGGATAACCGAGGGGCTCGCCAGGGGTTGCCGTCAGGCGGGCTGCGCCCTGATCGGCGGAGAGACGGCGGAGATGCCGGGGGTATATCAAACCGGCGACTACGAACTCGTAGGCTTCGGGGTCGGCATCACCGAGGGTGATCCACAGAGCCCTCTGCGGGCGCCCCGCCCCGGGGATTTCCTGGTTGCCCTCTCCTCGGACGGACTGCACAGCAACGGATTTTCCCTGGTTCGCAAGCTCATAGACGATATGGGGTGGGATCTCGGCGAAACACTTGGAAAACTCGACGTACCCCTGGGTGAGGAGGTTCTCAGGCCGACCCGCATATACGTATCGGTGGTGCTTGAGATGTTCTCGCAAGGTTTATCCCTGGCCGCGGCCCACATCACCGGCGGCGGTATCCCCGGGAACGTACCCAGGGTCCTTCCGACCGCAACCAGGGCGAAGATTGACTGGTCGTCGTGGGAACCCCCGCCGATATTTTCGCTCCTGGCGGACGCGGGCGGCATCACGGACACAGAGATGAGGCGAACGTTCAACATGGGCGTGGGCATGGTGCTGGTGGTCGGCCCTGACCAGGTTGACGGGGCGCTGACTACAGCGGCGGATGCGGGCCATGAAGCCTGGGTCATGGGACGGGTTGATGAGGGATGACCACTCGTCTTCGCCTCGCCGTACTGGCTTCAGGGAGGGGCAGTAACCTGGCGGCCATCCTTGACGCGGCATCAACGGGGCGCCTGGACATGGAGGTCGCCGTGGTCATCAGCGACCAGCCGCAGGCAGCGGCGCTGGAACACGGGCGCCGGGCCGACATCCCCTCGGAGGTATTGGAATTTGATGGGCATCCCGATACCTACGGCCGCAGGCTGACCAGGCTCTGTGAGAGCTACGAGGTCGATGTCGTGGCCCTGGCGGGTTTCATGAGGATCATACCCGCGGGTTTCTTGGAGGCCTTTCCGGGTGAGGTTTTCAACATTCATCCCTCGCTTCTTCCGGCCTTTCCGGGCCTCAATGCCCAGCGCCAGGCTCTCGAATACGGGGTGAGGATTTCCGGCTGCACCGTGCATTTCGTCGATGCCGGGGTGGATACAGGCCCCATCATCCTTCAAGTACCGGTACCCGTCTATACCGATGACGACGAGGAGACCCTTTCGGCCCGGATTCTCGAGTGGGAACACCGACTGTACCCCCGGGCTCTGCAGCTCTACGCGGAGGGGCGTCTGAAGAAACACGGCAGGAGGGTGAAAATTGATTGCGAATAAGCACCGGACGGCGATCATCAGCTGCTCTGACAAGAAGGGACTGGTGCCCTTTGCCCGGGGCCTGGCGGACCTGGGGTGGCATATTGTGTCAACCGGGGGTACCGCTGCCTCACTCGAGGAGTCAGGTATAGAGGTGGTGCCGGTGTCAGAGCTGACGGGGCACCCTGAACTGATGGAGGGTCGGGTCAAGACCATTCATCCGGCGGTTCATGCAGGTATCCTGGCGCGCAGGGACCACCCGGAGGACCTGCGGGCTCTCGAGGAGTTCGGCTACACGCCCATAGACATGGTGGTGGCAAATCTCTATCCCTTCGAGGAGACGGCCGGCGCGGAGGCCCCCGAGGGTACGGTCCTCGAGAACATAGATATCGGGGGTCCCACGATGCTGCGGGCCGCCGCCAAGAATTTTCACGCCGTGATTCCGCTGACCCGGCCCGGGGACTACGATAGAGTGTTGGCGGGGCTCCGGGACGAGGGCGAGGTGGACGCGGACACGCGGCGGCAGCTGGCAGCGGAGGTCTTCAGGCACGTGTCGAGGTACGATTCCCTCATCGCCGCCCGGCTGGGGGGTGGGAGTTCATCGTTTTTGTCCTTCCCCGAGGAGATGACCCTACCCCTGCGCCGCAGCATGGTCCTTCGCTACGGCGAAAACCCTCACCAGGAGGCAGCACTGTACACAACGCCCACCACTTCACCGCTGTCCCTTACCCGGCTGCAGAGGCTGTCCGGACCCGAGCTGTCGTTCAATAACTTCCTGGACATTGAAGCGGCGGTGTCAACCGTCTCTCAGTTTGATACACCGGCGGTATGTGCCATCAAGCACACCAATCCCTGTGGGGTGGCAGTTCATGATCGGCTGCCGGAAGCCTTTCGCAGGGCCTACGATGCTGACCCGGTGTCCATATTCGGAGGCGTGGTGGCGGTCAACCGTCCCGTGGACATGGAGTTCGTGGGGATGATCGTGCAGAGGAAGCTGTTCTTGGATGTCCTTGTGGCTCCCGAATATTCAAAGGAGGCCGCCGAACGACTTCGCCGGCGAGGCAGGCTGAGAGTGATACAGCTCGAGGGGCTGGCGAAGGGGAAACAGCCCCACGGCATGCTCGAGATGAACCGGGTTGACGGACGTCTCGTTCCCGGGGGGATGCTGGTGAACACCAGGGACGATGACATTCGGTTGAGGTCCACGTGGGAGGTGGCGGGGGCGCACCGCCCCGAAGAGCGGGGGTGGGCCGACATGGAATTCGCGTGGGTGGTGGCCAAGCACGTCACATCCAACGCCATCGTGGTTGCCGGCGACGGGATGACCATGGGAATCGGGGCTGGTCAGATGAACCGCGTAACCGCGGCGAGGCTTGCCCTCGATGCCGCCGGAGATGCTGCGGAGGGTGCGGTGCTGGCCTCAGACGGCATGATACCGTTTCCGGATGTCGTTGAACTCGCGGCGGAGCGAAGTATTGCAGCCATCGTACAGCCGGGTGGGTCCATCCGTGATGAGGAGATCATCGAGGTCGCCGACCGGGCGGGCATGGCTATGGTCACCACCGGAAGACGCCATTTCCGACACTGAGTTTGGGGGGATCACCGTGAGCATCGATGTTATGGTTGTGGGTAGTGGAGGCCGAGAGCACACGCTGGTATCAAAGATTTCCAAAAGCCCTCTCGTCGGCACCGTATATGTCGTTCCCGGCAGCGATGGAATGGGCGGCGAGGCGGCGTTGATCCCCGGAGATGCCAGTGACATCGAAGGGATCGTACGTGCTGCCGTCGGCAGGGGGGTAGGCCTGGTGGTGGTCGGCCCGGAGAATCCCCTCGCCGAGGGGGTCGTAGACGCTCTCGGCGAAGCCGGCATCGCGGCCTTCGGTCCCGACCGCAGGGCGGCGCGGATCGAAAGCAGCAAGGTCTTCGCAAAGGACCTGATGCACAAGTACGCAATACCGTCAGCCGACTACCGGGTGTTCTCTGATCATGAAGAGGCTGCAGCCCATGCCAGGGAGAGATCATTTCCGGCGGTCATAAAGGCAGATGGTCTTGCTGCGGGCAAGGGCGTGACCGTTGCCGCAAGCAGGGAGGAAGGTCTGGCGGCCCTGCGCGAGATCATGGTTGAGCGCCGCTTTGGGTCTGCAGGTGATCGGGTGATCGTGGAGGACTGCCTGGTCGGGGACGAGCTCAGCGTTATGGCTGTCACCGACGGGGTGACGGTGGTACCGCTGGAGCCCGCCCAGGATCACAAGGCGGTCTACGATGGCGATGAGGGACCCAACACGGGAGGCATGGGCGCCTATTCCCCGGTGAACCTTTACGATGAGGAGTTGGCTGAGCGTATCCTTTCGGAGATACTGCAGCCCACCGTCGACGCCATGGCAGCCGAGGGGGTGGATTTCCGGGGGATTCTCTATGCGGGATTGATGCTGACTCCTGACGGCCCCATGGTGTTGGAGTTCAACTGCAGGTTCGGTGACCCGGAGACCCAGGTGGTCCTGCCCCGCATGGAGAGCGACCTGGTGCCGCTGCTTCTGGCGTCCGCCGGCGTCGAGGGCGATCTAGGGGAGCTGGGCAACGCCCTGCGCTGGCGCAGTGACAGCGCCGTCTGCGTCGTGTTGGCTTCCGGAGGGTACCCCCTGGAGTACGAGACGGGAATGACGATTCACGGACTGGATCAGCTGCCCCCGGATGCGATCCTGTATCATGCCGGAACCCGGCTGAAGGACGGCGAGTGGGTGACCGCAGGAGGACGTGTCCTGGGGGTGACAGTGCTGGGAGGTGACCTTGAGGCGGCACGGGAGAGGGCCTACGTGCAGATCGAGGGGATATCATTCCGCGGCATGCACTACCGGCGTGACATCGGGCGGTGATGTCGTAGGGCCGGCGGTCCCCTCGACTTCGGACCACCCTGTGATAGAATGAGCAGGTGTGAGGGGAGTTGGGATCCGGCGTGGACCTTCTGGATGAGCTCAGTGAGGCGCAGAGAGAGGCTGTAACCCACCCCGGTGGACCGGCCCTGGTGGTCGCGGG
>PWUB01000170.1 GCA_003563755.1 Clostridia bacterium | reverse complement strand
TCGCACTGTCACAACGATCACACCGGCGGACTCAGGACTCTCCTCTCTGAGACACCGGCGCAGCCCACCGTCCTGGCACATCCATCCATACGCCGCCCCCTCTACCGGATTGGCCGGGGAGTGAGGTACGGGGGAGCTGATACTCGGACCTGGGACGAGATCGCCCCGGAAAGGCTCGTGCTCCTCCGCGAGGCCGCTGAGATCTGGCCGCGGGTCCACGTCACCGGATCCATCCCCCGCCGCACCGAGTTCGAAGAGCCCCGCAAGGGTTCCGCAGTCCTGCGGGACGGTCGGCTCATCCCCGATGACGACCCTGACGATATGGCACTGGTCTTCGACCTGGGTGCCGAGGGGGTCGTCATCGTGACCGGGTGCAGCCACGCCGGGATCGTCAATACCGTAGCCCACGCCCGTGATATGGTGGGCGGCAGCAGGATCCACGCTGTCCTCGGAGGTCTTCATCTGATCGGCGCCGAGGGCGAGAAGATCTCGAAGACGATACAGGGCCTGCAGGAAGTCAACCCTGCCGAACTGCACACGGGACACTGCACCGGGGACCTCGCGGAAAGCGTGATGGCCGAAGCATTCGGCGAACGGTTGATTCCTTTCAGCACGGGCGATTGCGTGTGCTTTCCCTCTCAGTGAGGAGCGGGGGGAGATCTCCCCCCGCTGCCGTACGATCACCGACGGTTCACAGGATAAAAGGGCTCGACCCGAATCCCGGGCGGGATGTCCCAGTCCCGGTAGAAGTCCTGTGCATGAGGATACAGATCCCGAAGCAGGGATGCCCTGGCGAGGGCACCGGGAGAGGATTCCGGCGGGATGGAGTCAACGAGCTCCTCGAGCAGCGCCTCCTCATCCACGGTCAGGATCTCCCGGTCCCGCATGAGCACCTGGCCACCCACGACGACAGTATGCACATCGCCACCCCTGGCATGCATGACCAGGCGGTCGGCGATGGAGACATCGGGACTGATCCAGGGCCGCGGACGAACATCGATCACCGCCGCATCAGCGGCCCTTCCGGGCTCAAGGGTGCCGACCAGGTCCTCCAGCCCGAGGACGTGGGCGCCCGAAGTCGTTGCCATGGCCACTATCTCCTCCGACGTGACGGACAGAGGTGCTCCGAAGGACAGATCCGAAAGGCGGTGTAGTTTCTCCACCACGGTCATCTCCTGCAGTATGTCCTCGTCATCATTGATACCCTTTCCATCCACTCCGATGGCAACGGTGATTCCCCTCGACAGCAGGTGGGGAAGGGGCAGGATCCCGTTCCTCATGTTGAGATTGCAGCTGGCGTGATGGGTTACGGAGCAACCTGACTCCGCCAGAAGATCCAGGTCCCCCTCATCGAACCAGACTGCGTGCCCCAGGGTCAGGTTATCTCCGAGGAACTCGATACGGCGGAGATACTCGGCGGGCGAGCATCCGCTCTCGCGGCGGACAGCCTCGCGCTGGTAGGGGGTCTGGATGGCGTGCATGTGAATACGGGTCCCGAGGTCATGGGCCTCACGAGCCACGGCCTTCAGCAGCTCCTCGGAGCACCACTGGGGCCCCATGGGCCCGAGCATCACCGGATCAGTACCCGTGGCGTACTCGGAGTGGACACGGCGGAACTCCTCCATGTATGCTCTCAGCGCCTCCGATGAATCGGGCATCAGCAGCGATCTCATGCTCCGTCTGAGGTCTTCGGGCAGCTCCTCGATGAAGGCATCGTCATCGTAGGTCACCAGGTTTCGGTCCTTTACCGTCAGGGAAAAGGCCCATCGTACACCCAGCTGCCGATAGGCACTGATCGGAGCCTCGGGCGCCCCTCCCATGTGGTGTATGGTGGTGCAGCCAGACCTCAGGTGCTTGATGCCGCACCAGATGGAATCGAGGTAGGGATCGGGCCGCCTCAGACCGGGGAGCCTCATGTTCCAGGATTCGATGTGGTCGTAGCCAGCCCCCAGCTCGAAGTAGGAAAGCCCCATACCGTGGGAGTGAGCATCTATCATGCCTGGCATCACCGCGTAACCCCCGCCGCCCTCGATCTCGGCCTCCGGGTACTGCTGCCGCAGCTTGCGGTAGTCTGCCACCTCGGCAACCGTTCCGTCCTCCGCCACAGCCACGGCTGCATCGCGGAGGACACCATCGCCCTTTTTCCGGGGATCCGTAATGACCCAACCTCCATGAATGAGAAGAACCACCCGGTCATCAACTCTCACTTGCATCACCTCTCCCATCGGGTGTGACCGTACGGATAGTGCCAGGAATGAATGCAGTACTCCGTCACCCTCGGCGGGTGAGATTTACATCACGAGGAAACCGTCTATGACCACCCGGGCCTGCCCGCCCACGCGGACATCCGTGGGCAGTCCGTTTTCGAAGTCAACTTCTGCATATATCGTACTGGGACGGTCGAGTATGTAACCCTGTTCCAGGCTGAGCCGCGCCGTCGAACCGCCGGTGGAGCACAGCATGCCGTTGAATCCGAGATACGCCGCCGTGGCGCCGCTGGCGGTACCGGTGGCCGCCTCCTCGGGTACTCCTACGGCAGGGGAGAAATCGCGGCAGTGAACGAGAGCATCCTCGGTGAGGGTGTCGTCCGTGAAACAGTGGACGCTGATGATGCTCCTCTCCCGGCAGTACTCTGCCAGTGCCCGGTGGTCCGGCGACAGCGACCACAGGACATCCCGGTCGGGAAAGGGTACGATGAGATCAGGGAGACCCGTGGATATCACCTGGGGTCGCGGTAGATCGTCGTAGCGCCCGTCCAGCTTGAAGCCCAGCAGGGTCTCGAGCTCATCGTCCCATCCCGGTTTGGAGATTATGCGGGGCGGCACCTGGCTCATCATCACCAGGTCAGGATCCTCACCCCGGAAATAGACGTCCACGGCGAGGCACCCGGCCGCCGTCTCCTGGTACACCGTCACCGGGTCCACCTGGGGCGAAATCCGACCCTCCGAAGCAAGAAGCCAGAACGCGGCGATGGTCGCGTGGCCGCAAAGGTCGACCTCGTGGGTGGGAGTGAAGAAGCGAACGTTGAAGTGTTGATCATCCGTACCACAAGCCACGAAGGCCGTCTCGGACACGTTCATCTCCCGGGCTATGAGCTGCATCCTGTCACGGGATAGCCCCTCGGCCTCCGGCACCACTCCCGCGGGATTGCCTCCGAAGACTTCATGCGTGAATGCATCTATCTGCAGAATCCGGTAACCGCTCATGTCTCCCCCTTTCCGTCGTCCCAGGACGTAAGCACTGACTCCAGCCCGGAGCGCTCATGCCGGCCCGCATATCCGAACACGGTCCTCAGGCCGACAGCTTCGCCGTCCTTAACGTACAAGCGCGGCACCCTACGGTTGATGAGGGGCGGACGGGAGTGAAGATAGGCGACGTCACCCGGTTTCACGCTGGGCACCGTGGAGACATCGACCAGGGCCTGTCCCATGGCCAGGCGCCCCAGGATGGGGCACAGCTGCTCGCCGATCTGCACAGTACCGTTCGGGGCCCTGAGAGGTCTATCCATCCCTACGACCCGCACCAACCTCCGGAACAGCTCTTCCAACAGGTTTCGGCGGCGGTACGAAACGGTGCGGGGCTCGACTCCCCAACCGTCGCTGTATCCCGCGGGGACAACGGCCACCCTCATCGGACGCCTGGCCACGAACTCTGCACCGTATCCCGCCGCCTGACCGGGCCTCAGATCCCTCACCGCCGTCACCCGGGCAAACAGTCGGAAGGCCGGCCTCACGTCCAGCTTTTCTGATTCCCTGCCGGCATGCATGCCGTACACGAGGTTGCCTATGCGCACCATGTCGAGCTGCAGGTCGGGCTCGGTGACCAGGGCAGCACTGTTGGCAATGTGCCGGTAACGGAAGCGGAAGCCCGCCTCATCGAGATCATCGAGAGCAGAGAAAAACCGTTGCACCTGCAGCCGGGTGATCCGGCTGTTGGTTACGAAGGCTTGGGCCAGGTGGGTACAGACTCCCTCCCACTGCAGCCGCCGAAGATGTGAAACCCGCTTGATGAAACCGGCGGCATCACCGGGAGGCACCCCGTAGCGGCCCAGTCCGGTGTCGATCTTCAGGTGAACCCTGATTCGCGACCGCGCCGTCCTGGCCGCCCCCGACAGAGACTCCGCCGTCTCCTCGGTGAACACGATGGGGATCAGGGCATGATCGACGATAAGATCCGCCTGCCCGGGGCTGACCGCTCCCATCACGAGGATGGGGGCCGATACACCACCCAGTCGCAGCTCCACCCCTTCGACCACCGTCGACACGACCACATCGGTGGCCCCCGCCCCGAGGGCCTCCTTCGCTACTCCGACGGCTCCGTGGCCGTAACCGTCACCCTTGACCACCACGGCCATCCGGGTGTCCTTGTTCAGAAGCCTCCGGACCTCGCGAACGTTGGCCGCCAGCGCACCCAGGTCCACCTCCGCCCACAAATCACCCGCATCGGGTGACAGTTGCACGCAGGGGGAAATCACCCTCTCATCCTCCGCCCTCATGACTGCTCGTCTCTCCCCATGACACGGAAAAACTCCATTCCACAGTAGCCGTCGTCATGTGCTCTCATTATCGTCGATCTCTCACCATCTCCATCATACCAGACGGCTGACAGCGCCTCATGCTCCGAACTGTCTCTCCCATTCCTCCCGCAGATAGATCGAGTTTCCGCTCACCGCCCGATCCAGTATAAGCCTGCCCTCGAGGTGATCGATCTCGTGCTGAAGAAGCTCGGACAGAGCCCCCTCGGCCTCCAGGGTCACCTCTTCGCCCTCGAGATCCGTGTACCTGACCGCTATGTGGGTGTGTCGTCTCACCCTGACCAGCAGCGGCGGGAGGCTGAGACAGTCATCCCAAAACTCGAAGGTGCAGGTGGAACGGCATATGATCTGGGGGTTGATGAGAGCCAGAGGCTGGGAGACGTCTATGAACACCACCCGCAGGTCACTTCCCACCTGGGGGGCAGCGATCCCGCGGCCGAACCCCAGCTCCTCGCGCACGTGATATAGAGTCGACTGCAGCCGGGCCACCACCTCCTTCAGTTCGGGGTGATGTACGTCCACGGGGCGGCAGCGTTTTCGGAGGATGGGATCTCCGAGCAGGGTCACTCTGGACATGGCATGATCGTCCTTTCGCCTTGTGGTGAACCAGGGGTGAGGCCACCGCACCCGTGTGCTGACACCGACGGCCGTGGAGCTCAACCCGTCATCAACTGGTATACCAGCCGGCCCAGCCTGGCCACCGTCTCATCGCCATCACATTCCGGGTCCATCTCCCGGGTGTATATGGCCGCCGCGAACGGGGGTGAATCAGGGGGGTAGACCAGTGCGACATCGTTGTACATGCCGTGCTTCGGTCCCCTGAGAGTCCCGGTCTTGGATGCAGTGGTCACTCCCTCGGGCAGCAGCCGGGGAATCCGTTGGGTGAGACGCTGCCGCTTCATGATCTTGAGGGCCTCTCGCGCGACATCCTCACCCAGGACATCATCTCCCTGCGAGTGCAACAGCCCCAGGAGGCGGACCATGTCATCAGGGGTAGTCACCACGTTGGGCGGGTGCGGGGCAAAGGCCAGTCCATCACCTTTGACCTTCCCGCGCTTAAGGCGCTGTGCTGCCTCGCGGCACTCCTCTGGAGACGGCCAGCTCTTCTCTATGCCGACGGCGTGGGCAAGGATACCCTTGCACCCCATGGTTATCGAGGTATCAGGGCAGCCTGCCTCGTCCAACAGCTGGGACACGCCGTCCACCGTAGCTGCCTGCAGGCATATGTCGGTAGCCGTATTATCACTGATGATGATCATGAGAACAGCGAGGTCGTACATGCTGACCGAGGTTCCGGGTGAAAGCTCCCGCATAATGCCTGAACCCGCGCACCAATCCTCGTCGGAGAGACGGTGGTGTGACTCCAGCTGCACCTCTCCCCGGGCGGCACGCCGCAACAGCTCTACGAGAATGGGCACTTTGAAGGTGCTGGCGGTGGGAAATAGCGCATCGGCGTTGTGACGGTAGCTCATCCGCTCCCCGCCGAGCTGCTGGGCCGCCAACCCGACGATACCCGGCACTGCCCGGATTGCACGATCCAGACGGCGTGTGAATTCCGATTCTGTCATCTGCGTAACCTCCCCTCATTGAGGCTCATATGGAGTCTTCGTTGCCCTCCGGGCCCTTCCCTGCGTGGAGCCGGCCTTCCCAGTGTATGGAATGACTGGTATAATCAAATCACTCTCAAAGTGGGGAAAGGTGATGGACAGTGAACGAGGACAAGGTCATAGTTTACACCCAGCCGGGCTGACCGCCCTGCGGTGCAGAGGTAGAGTTTCTATCTCAAAACGGCGTCGAATTCGAGGAACGCGACATCACCCAGAGTCCGGAGTTCATGCAGGAGCTTCAGAAGCTGGGCTCCATGAGCACCCCGACCACCGTCATCGGCGAACAGGTGATCATGGGGTTTGATGCCAGGCGCATCAAGCAGGCTCTCGACCTGTGAGAAGATGGGGAGGCCGGAGCCCCGGTCTCCCCTCTCAGTTCACCACCTCCAGATCCACTTCGTGATCCCATGTTCCCATCTCACCCAGGTGTGATGCCACGCGCCGCGGGTAGGTGAGGCAGGTCGCCAGCACCTCCTTGTACATCTTCAGGCGGGCATAGAATCCCATGAGAGGACCAAACTTCTCCTCCTTGGTGTAGTGGGTGACCCCCCGCCAGAGAACGGTCCGCACCGGTACCTGCATGTCACGGGCCAGCCAGGTCATGAGGACCTCCACCCCGAAACGCGTCCAGGATAGGTCCGGCAGACGCTGCAGAAAGGCGCGGCTGAGTGCTCTCTGACCGTTCAAAATGGCGAACCACCTCTGCTGAAGATCCACGGTCCGACGTCCCTCGATGAACCTGGCCACCGCCATGCCCAGGGAAGGACGGTCGATGACGGACTTGACCAGGGACTCCAGGTGCTCTGCGGTCAAACCGATCAGGTCTGCATCCAAGAACACCACCACATCGCTGTCCCCCACGAGATTCAGCCCGGACTGAAGGGCCGATCCCTTGCCCATGTTCCGCTCATGACGGGCGGTGATGACCGGGAACTCGCGTGCCACCGAGAGGGTATCGTCGCGCGAACCATCGTCGACGACCACCACGTCCGAGAACAGGCCGGAATCCACGGCACAGCTCAGTACGGGCTCCATTCGGGGCGACTCATCAAAGGCAGGCAGTATGGCACTGATCTTCTTGCGCACGGTTCTCCCCTCCTATTTCTGTTCCTATTTCATCTCAGATATTGTGTACGGCCCATTATCGCACAGTATCCCAGGGGCAGTCCAATACCCACCGTTAGCACATTATGTCATCAACCGTTGACACGTCCAGTGTGACGGGATATCCTACTCGTGACACACGTTTCGATGAGTATTCAACTGTTTTAGTACCGGTCAGGAGGAAAACCATGCGTCACGTTCTACAGGGGCTGGACTGCCCCTCGTGTGCTGCAGAAATCGAGGCGGAACTGAGGAAGGTCTCCGGACTGGAGGACGCCAGCCTCAATTTCGCCACCAGGTCCGTCCGGATGGACCCCGTTCGCCGGAGAGAGGCCCAAGAGGCCATAGACTCCGTCAAGCCGGGCATCCTCCTCGTACCGGAGGGTGAGACGGACGATGGGCCCGAGCTGCGGCGCACCAGGTCCATCATCATTGCTGCGATCGCGGCCTTTGCAGCGGGCGCGGTGCTGCACTATATGCAGCCGGGACCCCCCGGGTACGCGCTGCTGCTGACAGCCTACCTCCTGACCGGCGAACGGATCCTGCGCCGGGCCTTCGCCAACCTCCGTTCGGGGGTCAGGATCTTCGATGAAAACTTCCTCATGACCGTGGCCACCCTGGGAGCCGTCGCCCTCGGTGAGCTTCCCGAGGCCGCCGCGGTGATGCTATTTTACCGAACCGGGGAGTACCTGCAGAGCCTGGCCGTGGGGCGCTCACGCCGCTCCGTCCGTGCCCTCATGCAGCTGCGGCCGGATTTCGCCCGCGTACGCAGGGGAGACAGCTTCGTCAAGGTTGCTCCCGAGACCGTCGAGCCGGGGACGACCATAATCGTGCAGCCCGGCGAGAGAATCCCCCTCGACGGCCGCGTGGTTCATGGCTCGTCATCGCTCAACACCTCCGCGCTGACCGGAGAGGCCATCCCCCGGGCCGTAAGAAAGGGGGACGAGGTCCTTTCAGGCATGATGAACGAGGACGGAGTGTTGGAGATACTCACCGAACGAGAGTATGCCCGCTCGGCTGTGGCGAGGATCATGGACCTGGTGGAGGAGGCTGCTGCCAGGAAGGCTCCCGTGGAGAAGTTCATCACCCGCTTCGCCCGCTACTACACACCGGCGGTGGTGATCGCAGCCCTGGCCCTGGCACTGCTGCCCCCCCTCATCCTGGCTGACGGGACCTTCGCCACCTGGGGCTATCGGGCGCTGGTCCTTCTCGTGATATCCTGCCCCTGTGCCCTGGTGATCTCGGTGCCAATGGGTTATTTCGCCGGCATCGGGCTCGCATCGCGAAACGGAATACTCGTCAAGGGCGCAAACTTCCTCGACGCCCTCGATGCCCTGTCGGCGGCAGTTTTTGACAAGACGGGAACCCTTACCGACGGCGAATTCACGGTCAGAAGCATCGAACCCGCCCGGGGGTATTCGGAGGGGGATGTCCTGACGGCTGCCGCGGCTGCCGAGGCTCATTCCTCGCACCCCATCGCCGGTGCCATCCGGAGGAGGTTCAGGGAGATGAAGGCCGGGCCGCAGTCGGCCCTGGTGGAACTCGCGGCGGCCCTGACCGACGAGGGCGCAGGGACGGCCCGCATTGACGTGGACGGATACCGGGACCGCCCAGGTCACGGCGTGCTCCTCGAGGCGGCAGGCCACCGGATCGCCGTGGGTAACCGGCGATTGATGATGGCCGAGGACATCGACGAGCTTCCCATCGCCGATTCCACCTCCACCATCTACGTGGCCTGCGATGGACACCTGCTGGGTACCATCCGCATCGCCGACGGAATTCGTGAGGGTGCCGTGGACACGGTGAGGGACCTCAGAGCCCGGGGTATTCACACCTTCATGCTGACCGGCGATACCACCGAGGCGGCAGAGACCGCGGCCCACGAGGTGGGCGTCGATGACTTTCGGGCGGAACTGCTACCCGAGGACAAGGTGAAGATGACGGAACAGCTTCAGGATGAGCTCGGTGGCCGGGTGATGTTCGTCGGTGACGGCATCAACGATGCACCTGTCATAGCCCGGGCGGACGTGGGCGTGGCCATGGGCGGGCTGGGATCCGACGCTGCCATCGAATCTGCGGATGTGGTCATCATGGATGACCGCCTACAGAGGCTTTCAGTCGCCCTGTCGATCGCACGCATCACCCGCGGTGTGGTGACGCAGAACGTGGTCATGGCCCTCGGTTTCAAGCTGGTATTCCTCGTACTGGGTGCGGCGGGGCTTACGACCATGTGGGGAGCGGTGTTCGCTGACGTAGGCGTGACCCTACTGGCCGTGGGTAACTCGGCCCGCATACTCCGCACCAGGGTTGAGTCAATCCTCTAGAGCATCGCGTATCCTGCCCGCTACTTGTTCCAGTTCCTGTCGGCCCGGGTGCTGGGCACGCCAGCATATCGTAATGTCTTCGTCCTTTTGCCGGTGAGAGTACCGGGGAATGATGTGCATGTGAATGTGCCAAACTGACTGCCCTGCCGCGGTGCCGTTCGACTGCAGGAGGTTTATGCCCCTGGGTTTCAGGGCACGCTCCACCCCGCGGGCCACGGTTATCGTGGTCTGCATGAGGCGACCTGCCAGCTCGGGCGGTATGGTATGAAGATCACGGTAGTGCTCCCTCGGGATGACCAGGGTGTGCCCCGGGGATGCCGGATACCGGTCCGAGAAGGCGACGGTGTGATCATCCTCGTACACTCGAGAGGCCTCGGCTCTTCCAGCAGCTATGTCGCAGAAGAGACAATCGCCACTATCACTCATGATGCTCCCTCCGCGTCCTGTGCTGCCCCCGGCGGAACCGGGGGCAGCCGCGTTGTCTCGGTCAACGATCGGTGGCCACAACCACCTCGTCGAGGGCCACGTAGGGAAAAGTGAATCCACTTCCCCCCAGGGCCGAACCCTTGGTCCTGGTCTCGGCCGTGAAAGCTATGATACTCTCGCGGAAGGCCTCGAATGCATTGAGGGAAAACATGCAGTTCTTGACCCTGCCGACGATCTCGCCCTCGTCGATTCTGAACCCCACGGAGATAGTGCCGCTCACATTACCGCTGAACGGGTTCCCGGCCCATGCGCCCATGGTATCGAAAACTACCACGCCCCGTCTTATGCTGGCGAGCACATCCGAAAGCGAATCCTCGCCGGGGAGCAGCGACAGGTGGTGGGGCATCGGCCCCGGGCCGCGCCCGCCGCTTCCGTTGCCCGTCGACTCGAGCCCCAGATGCCCTGCCGACTGCAGATCCAGGAGGAAACTGCGGGGGCTGCCGGAATCGATCAGTACGTTCTTCTTCGTGACAACTCCCTCCCGGTCAAAGGGCACCGATGATGGGCGCATGGGAACGGTTCCATCATCGACCATCGTGACCCTCTCATCCAAAAGCTGCCTGTCCATCTTATCCTTCCAGGGTGACATCCCGGCCGCCACCATGTTGCCCATGAGGCAGGATACGAAGGGCCTCACCAGAAAACCGACCTGGGCAGGAGCAAAGACCACGGGATAGGTACCTGATTGCATCGGCACCACCTCCGCTGCCCGCTCGAACAGCCAGGTGACCTCCTCCTTGAGATCCTCGTACTCGGAGATGACCTCCGAGGAGCTCCGCGACTCGCCGAGGCGCAGCATGTCTTCGCCATCCACGAGACGGCCGCTCAGGTCCAGGCGCCACATCGTCCGTTCGTACTCGCCCTCGAACCCGCTGGTGTTTTCAAGCGTGACGTTCTGGACCTGGCGCAGGACGCCGGAGTTGACCCGTATGCGGGGGTTGAGGTCCGCGAGAGAGTCCCGGAGATCCTCCGCCACCTCCAGCATCTCCTCCTCACCAACTCCCCTCACGTTGGGATCGGCGAGCTCCAGATCCTCGACGTCTTTTCGACCCGGAAAATCGAAGGCGGCGCTGCTCCCGTAGGGCAGTCCCTGCAGGGCCCTCTGCATGAGGTCATCCTCGCTGGCCGGCCTGCTGCCCACGGCGGAGTTGATCCTGCCGTCCCCGATGACCCTTATCGTCGTTTCCTGGTGAGATGAATCGCTGATACCATCCAGCTCACTGTTGGCGAATCCCACGCGGGTAGATTGCTGCCGCACCGTGTGCAGTTCACCCTGCACTCCGTCAGGCAGACGCTTCAGTACGTCAGACATCACCTGGCACCTCCCACTATCACGTCCTGGATCCTGATGTGTGGACACTTACCGCTGGTCGGAAGCGGTGACTGCCCGCCCTTACCGCATCCGCCCGCCCCGTTGCGTCCGCCCGGATCATCACCCACCATGTCTATGTTGGCCAGGGTGGTGAACACGTTGCCCATGAGCTTGACATCCCGAACCAGCTCCGCGATCCTGCCATCGCGGATCATGTAGCCGTGTCCTGCGTTGAAAGTGAACATCTCGCCGTTAGTCTGGCCGCCCCCGGATCCCACGGCGTAGACCCCCAGCTCAATATCGCTGATCATCTCGTCAAAACTGTGGCTTCCCGGATCGATGCAGGTGCTCCGCATGCGGCATATCGGCGGGAACGTGAAATCGATGGCGCGTGCGTTTCCCGTGGGTTTTTCGCCCATCAGGCCCGCTGTCTCCCGGGAATGGAGCCTGCCGGACAGGATCCCCTCCTCTATGAGGTAGGTCCGCTCGGTCCGTACTCCCTCATCGTCGTACTTCAGTGCTCCCCGGTCATCGAAGTACTCACCGGTGTCATAGATGGAGAGGATGTCACGGCCCAGGCGGCGGCCCAGGCGCATGGTATCAGCGAGGTCGGGATTCTTATGGACGTTGTCTCCCTCGCTGAGGTGACCGAAGGCCTCGTGCACGAAGAGACCTGCGATGGCGGGATCGCAGACGACGGGGTAGGTTCCGGCGGTAACCTGGGGAGCATCCAGGAGTTTCACGGCCAGGCTGGCCGCTTCCTCCAGCTCGTCCTCCATGCCCAGCAGGCAGTCGAGACCCCGCGATGATCCGAAGCCCGTGCCGCTGGCCACCGTCACCTCCTCGCCTCGAGCCATCGCCACCAGGTTGGACCCTACGTCCACCCTCTGTGCCTCGATGTATGTACCGTCGGTGTTGGCGAAGCGGATGACACCCTTCTGCTCCTTGTATGTGATGTTGGTGGCAGCAATGTGCTCGTGGGTGTTCAGCATGAGATCCTTGTACCGGGTCAGTATGCGTACCTTCTCAGAGAGGGTGACGGCAGCCGGATCAAGGGTCACGTCGGGTTCGAAGCGGTCCTGCACCGTCCGAACCGCTGCCAGGCAGCTGGAACGATCCTCACGTCCCGCCGCCAGGCGGGCCTGCCGGCACGCTCGATCCACACAAGCCTCGATATCCTCGAAGTCACAGAAGCTGGCAAATCCCCACCCACCGCCGTGAAGCGCTCGAACGTTTCCCCCGTGCTGCATCTTCGTCTTGACGTCCTCGAGACCGCGTCCGCGGAAGGATATGTTCAGTATGTCGCTCTCCTCGAGACGTATTTCACAGTAATCCACGTCCGCCTTATCCAGGGCTCGCTGCACGATGTCCTTCACGTCACCGACCTCCTCCATCGGGGTCGACGCCTGTGCATCACCCCGGCGATTGGTTATCATGTTTGCCAGAGGCACCCTGCTATCCTGCATGAAAGCGGCTCGATGCCAGGAGGTGGCGTATGTGACGTGGCCCGAACCCTCGCTGCTGGGCTCCCCAGAGCAGATGCTGGTAACGAAGCAGAACCTTTGTGGAGAGCCCCGGATCTCCTATCCAGCACAGGTGATCGAATACACCGGTGACGGGATCCAGCTGCACACCCGGTGGACGGAGACCGCTGACTACGGCCTGTTCTCAATGGAGAAGGGTGATCCTGTGTTGGAGGATTTCGCCAGCGGCCGCTGGTACAGTGTACTGAAGCTCATGGATTCTGAGCATAGGCTCGTGGGTTGGTACTGCGACATATGCCGTCCCCCCGAGCTCGGCCGCTGCAGCGACGGACGCTGGCACCTTTCGTACAGGGATATGGAACTGGACATCTTCGTTGATCCCCGGCGCCGCCCGACGGTGCTGGACCGTCGCAAGTTTCAAACCAG
The DNA here is from genome assembly GCA_003563755.1 of Clostridia bacterium. The sequence goes on along the minus strand of PWUB01000170.1, from coordinate 1,023 downwards.
GATCATTCCCAAGGTAGGGCCGGAGACCGCCGAGCACTGCCGCGGCGCCGCCCGTGAACTCCTGAGGCGGGCGCGCCGCGGCCTCCCGCCCTTCGACGGTTCGTGAAGGTCAGAACACCCTTCGTGCACGAAGGATGAGATCCCGCCTCGACAGGTCGATTCCGAAATGAGCGGCCACCTCCAGCTCCAACGAGACGGGGTCCTCCCCCCACGCCACCAGGTTCTCCTCTGCGCGGAGGCTGTATCGTCCCCAGGGGGCCCGGTGGTCACCTTCCTCATCGTACACCACCACCGAGTTGATCCCCTCCACCACATCCACCACGTGAAAGAGGCTCCTGTATATGGCATTGATGCTCAGTATGGCGCCGGATAGATCCTGGCGGTGGTAGTAGCGCCGATCGGGCATGGCAATGAGACCGAACATGTTCTTCATGGCCAGGCTCCAATCTCCCGAGTCCCGGGCGGGCACTTTCATCCTCGCCAGGTTCAGCAGGGTGACCTGGCCGCGGGCCTCCCACAGAACCCGAGGTACCTGGGCGTACAGCTCGTCAAAACCTACGGCGTCCTCTCCATAGCGGGCGGCCACCGCATCCCGGATGGGGCCCTCGGGAGCCGTATCACCCCGATGAACAGCCTCGGTGATATTGAAGTATCCCACTCCAGTGGCCGTATCCAGGACGTCCTTCATTCCGGTTCGAGATAAGAAAGACCGATCTGCCTCCCGCATGGCCTCCATGTACTCGTCCTCATCCCCGGGAAGATCGGCGATTGTCCCCTCGTACCTCGCCACGGCGTAGCTCTCGGTAACCAGCACCGGCCTCGACAGAACGCCCAACAACCGGCCGAGCACCGAGGGCTCAGTGTACATCCCAGTGTGCGGGGATGTCCAGTTGACCTTGATCCACATCGGCCCGGGTCTCACACCCGCTTCCTCAAGCACCCGGGACAGGTCGTGACTATCCGATATGCTCACTATGGGCACGGCACACTCCCCCTTCCATTTACTTCATTATAGCACAGCGG
>PWUB01000306.1 GCA_003563755.1 Clostridia bacterium | reverse complement strand
GTGGCAGCTCCCACCGCGGGGGGTTGCGGGGTGCTGCCCGGGGCCTTACTCGCGGTAGCCGAGGAGATGAAGACCTCCGATTCGGAGCAGCTCCTCACGGGAGCCCTGGCCGCCGCCGGGGCGGTCGGAGCGGTCTTCGCACAGCGAGTGACCTTCCTGGCAGAACTGTGCGGGTGCCAGGTGGAAACCGGGGCGGGTTCGGCCATGGCAGCGGCTGCGATAGCCTGGATGCGGGGTGGAATGGTGCAGCAGTCCCTCGATGCTGCAGCCATCGCACTACAGAATATCCTGGGTATGGAGTGTGACCCTGTTGCCGGGCTCATGGAAGTGCCCTGCATCACGCGGAATGCCCTGGGAGCAGTGAACGCCGTGATGAGCGCCGATTTGGTCACCGCGGGCATCAACAGCGTCATACCCCTTGATGAGGTTCTGGATGCGGTGTACGAGACCGGACGGTTCCGACCGGTTCAGTGCAGCGGAACCGCCGGACTCGCTGTCACCCCCACCAGCAGGAAGCTGGCCGATGAGTTTCGCCGAAGGAATGAGGTGCAGTAGCACGGCGGCCCACAGCATGCCGTTGAGGTCTGACGAGCTGACGAGGCTCTGCATGCCTGCCCGCAGGGTTACATTTGCTGTTCCCCTGGGTGCAATCCACATCGTCCGCACGGGCTTGATCGACAGTTGTACCCGGTCCGCCTCCGCCTCATTCCTCGAAGGTACCGAAGACGACCGCCTCGCCGTCACGGACCATCATGCGGCCCCCCGCCCAGACGTGCTGCAGCTGAAGAGACTGCTGATCAAGGCTGATCAGGTCGGCGTCCGCCCCCACTGCTACGGCGCCCTTGAGGCCCTTCAGGCCCAGCTGACGTGCTGGGTTTTCGGTGACGAAGGCGAGGGCGTCCGGAAGAGACATCCCTCCCTTCACCAGGTCTCGCACCGTGCGCAGCAGAGTGTGGGGAGTGCCGACACCGAGCCCCACGAAGTTGCCTTTTTCGTCGAAGCGGGGCATGCTTCCGTTTCCGTCTGAGCTCAGGGTGATGCGCGATGAATCGGCGCCCTCCCGCAGCAGGAAGGAGACCGCCTCCGCAGCCCTCCCGCCGGCCGTGACGTCCACCGTCGCTCCCGCCCTGTTCAGCTCCGCGGCCTGCTGAAGGAGCTCCACGCTCCTGGCGACGTGGGTGGGGTAGAGTTGGGAGGCCGGTATCTCCGTCGATCCTAACACCTCAAACAGCGGATCCAGCCGGCCCTCGCCGCCGCCTATATGAAGGTGAAGGAGCCCTGGTTTTCGACCGAGCATGCCTCCCACGCGGCATTCCGATGCCAGGTACCTGAGCTGCTGCAGCTCGGGCTGGGAGGATCTGTGATCCGAGACTGCCACTTTCGCGCCGACCACCCTGTCGATCAGGGCGATATCGTCCCTCACCGATCCCAGTAGGGTGGGGGTTGGCACCTCGTATGCTCCGGTGTAGATGAGGGTGGTTAGTCCCTCATCCTCCAGTGCCCGGGCCTTCGCCAATAGCGACGCCAGGGAGCGGGTGGTCCCGTCGGTTCCCAAAAGCCCCACAACGGTCGTCACCCCCGCCGTCGTGAGGCGGGTCAGTGTGATTTCGGGAGTTCGGGTCGCCGGACCGCCCTCACCGCCTCCGCCGAGGATATGTACGTGGCCGTCTATGAGCCCGGGGACCAGGTAGTTTTCGCCCAGGTCGAGCTCCTCGACGCCCTCGATGGACGGTATGGTTCCGACGGGGCCCACCCGTATGATCCTTCCGGCGATCATCAACAGGTCAGCCTTTCCCTGGTCCCAGGGTGCGAGGAGGTGAGCGTTGCGGATGAGCATCATGTTCAGATCCGTGGCATCGTCCATGGTATATCTGCCTCCTTCAAAGCGCTGTATGAACCGTTAACCTCGTGCCTGTCAGTGCAGGCAGGGCACACGCCTAGTCTAATTCAACACGGGATCACCTATATCCCCCAAGGGGATTCGGAGCCAGCGGCTGTAGGGAATGACGGACCGATGATTCACACCCGTTGCTCGCTTCGTGCAGGATACAGGCCGTCCGTATCGTAAGAAGCAAGAAGAGTTGGAAGACGTGGCGGACAAAAGGAGGGCTGTCATGGAAGTGCTCGATCTGTGCAGAAAACGCCACAGCGTTCGCTGCTTCACGGCAGTGCCCATATCCGATGAAGACAGGCTCTACCTCATGGAGGCTGCACGCTGGGCAGCGACGTCGGGCAACAGGCAGGCGAGGCGGTTTGTGATCATCGAGGATCCCGGGCGGCTCAAACAGGTGGCCGAGAGGGCCTCCATGCAGGATTTCGTGGCCGATGTCGGCATGCTGGTTTTCGGCGTTGCCACCGACGCGGACAGCCGGGGCGCGGTGGCTGATGTCTTCATATCCATGACCCAGATGGAGCTGGCGGCGGTGGAGCGCGGCCTGGGCACCATCTGGCTGGGAAGGTTCGATCGTGAGGCCATCCCCGGGATACTGGCGGTGCCGGAGGGTATGGAGGTGGTGATGGCCCTGGCCGTAGGTCACGCCTGCGAGAAGGGTTCTGCAAAGGAGAAACTGTCCGTGGAGGAGCTGTTCGCCGTTGATCGTTTCTGAACAGCCCCCAGCTACAGGGGGAGAGCTCCGTGCCCTCCGCAGAACTGGTGACATGAACGGGAGGCGGTTAGATTGACTGACAGGCGCAGGATCGTCCCGGAGGATCTGTGGGAACTCCGCTTCGTCGGTGATCCCCAGGTGTCTCCGGACGGAAGCATGGTGGCCTTCGTGGTCACCGAGACCGAGCTGAAGCACAACGGTTACCGGTCCGACATATGGGTGGCTGACACCGATGATCCGTCGTCGGTGCGCAGGTTCACCCACGCTTCGGACGAGGACAGGGCGGTCAGGGACCGATCGCCGCGGTGGTCTCCCTCCGGTGACCGGCTCGCCTTCGTCTCCAATCGTGGAGGCACGAGCCGGATATGGTGCATGAGCCTACACGGGGGAGAGGCGGAGCCCCTCGGGGAGTTTTCGGGCAACATAGGAGGTCTGACCTGGTCGCCGTCCGGCGACAGGCTGGCCTTCACATCGGCACCTCCCCGTGAAGAAGAGGAAGACGAGGAGAACAAGGCTGACGTGTATGTGACCAGCCGCCTTCGCTACAAGTTCAACGGCAGGGGACTCGTGCCCGATGATCGACGCAGCCAGGTCTGGGTCATGGATGCAGAGACTGAAGAGGTGCTGCAGCTGACTGATTCACCCAATGGTGACAGCTCCCCCTCCTGGTCCCCCGACGGCGAGAGCATCTTGTTCACCTCCGACCGGCGCTGCGAGTTAGAGATGTACTACATCCAGGACCTCTACCGTATCCCGGCCTCGGGAGGCGAGGCCGAGCGGGTGACCACCGGCCAGGGACCCGTTTCATCGCCCCACTGTTCACCCACAGGAGATACCATAGCCTTCTTCGGACACGAAAACGGCGACCTCCGCACGGCCAACACCGAGCTGATGCTGATGGCCCCTGACGGAACCGACTGGCGCTCCCTCACCGCTGACTTCGACCGCAGCGTGGGCAACAGCGTCGGCGCCGATGCCCGGTTCGATGCCGGGGGAGCAGCGCCTCAGTGGTGCAGTGACGGGGCCAAACTGCTGTTCAGCCTGACCGACGGAGGAAACTCGCGCATCTACTTGACGGACATTGCGGGTGAGTGCACCGCCGTCGAGGGGCTGCCACCCGTGATCACCTCGTACTCGGTGACCGCCGCCGGCGAACCCGTGATCGCGGTCGTGGGCGTAGACTACGATACGCCGGGTGATATCTGGATCGTGCGTCCCGGTCGAGAGCCCGTGCAGTTCACCGACTTCAACCGGGAGTTCTTCGAG
>PWUB01000318.1 GCA_003563755.1 Clostridia bacterium | reverse complement strand
GTCCTTGACCTGCCGCGACTGACCATGGTGGGGCAGGCCCAGCTCCTGGTCGAAAACCACCGGGGGGTGGTTTCCTTTGCCCGTGACCACCTCGTACTGGGGCATAAGTCCGGTCGCATCCGCATCGGCGGCAGTGATCTCACCATCACCTCCGCGGATGAGGACGAGATCCTCCTGGCGGGGCAGATACAATCCGTTGAGTTCGAGGGGGACGGGGTGAACCCGGGGTGAATCGGACGGAGGGATGGATGGACGGAGAGGTCCACGTTCTGATCACCGGGCGGCGCCTGGAGCAGTTTGTCAACCTGGTCCTGACGAGGGGGATCAACCTGTGGGGCATCTCCCGGGAGGACGACGGCATCAGGTTCTGGATGAGAGCCGCCGACTTCTCCCGCCTCCGGCCGGTGGCAAGAAAAAGCAGGTGCCGGGTGCGCATCCTCGGGCGCAGGGGGCTTCCCTTCCTCTACCGGGCGGTGTTCGGGCGTGGGTCCATGCTGCTCGGAGCCCTCCTGTGTGTCGCTCTTGTGCTGACAGTGTCATCCTTCGTGTGGGTGATCGAGGTCGACGGGCTGCAGCACGGGGATCGCCGGGAAGTACTCGAGGCGGCGAGGGAGCTCGGACTGGCCAGGGGTGCCTGGATATACAGCCTGGATCTCGGGCAGGCCGGCCGTGACCTCGCCCGGAAAGTACCGTATCTCACCTGGGTGGGGGTTGAACGGCGGGGCGTGCGGCTGACGATAAAGGTGGTCGAGAAGGTGGGTGAGCATCCCGAGCCCGTCAGGCTCTCCGACGTCGTGGCCGTTCGCGACGGGATAGTCCGTGACGTCCTGGTTCTGTCGGGAACGCCGGTGGTCACCGAGGGCGATCACGTGATACGGGGGCAGACCCTCATAGGTGCCATCACGGAGGTCCCCGGCGGATCGGAGATCAGCGGCCGGGGGAGGGTACTGGCGGAGGTGCATCACGAGCACCGTGAAACCGTCTACCTGGTTGATGAGGTCACATCTCCCACGGGCCGGGAGTTCGTGAGAACCTCGATAACCCTGGGTGAACACGGGCCTCTGCTGGTGAGCGGTCTGGGCGAGGTCCCCTTCGATGTGTATGATGTAGTCAGGACGACCTGGCGGCCGCCAGGGGAATGGAGGAGGCCGCCCCTTTTCGTCGAAGTAGAAAGAGTATACTATAAGGAGCTATCAAGACACGTCAGGGAGCTCAGTGAGATCGAAGCCCTGGGGCTGGCGTGTGCCAGGGCACACAACGAGGTGCTGTCCCGCGTCCCGCCCGATGCACAGGTCCTCAGCAGGGACTGCGAGGTTGTAGCGCGGGGCGGCGATTACGTGCAGGTGGAGGTTCGCGCCGTGGTCGTTGCGGACATCGGTGAGGAGCGTCCATTGGTTTACGAGGATTCAGAACCAAAGACCCACGGTGGGGAGTGACACTCAAACTGTCCATGACGACAGCGCAGGAGTCAGACGGAACGACGAAGAGAGTCTTTCGGGTTGAGGACAACACGAAGGCGATGCAGCTGTTCGGCCACGGGGATCGGAACCTCAATTTCCTGGAGGCGCATTTTCCGATCAGGTTGGTGAGCAGGGGCAATGAGCTGACCATCACCGGCCCCCCTGATGCGGTGGACAGGGTCCACGGGCTGCTTGACCGCCTACTCAGCGTGCTTCAATCTGGAAACGAGATCACCGACCAGTCCATGCTGTACGCCATCGGCCTGACTAAAGAGGGCGATGAGAAGCCGTTGGATCACATCTACGAGGATACCATCGTTGTCACGGCCAGGGGCAAGAATGTACGGCCCAAGACCAGGGGGCAGAAGGAATACGTCAGGGCGATGAAGGACAACCCTATAGTCTTCGCCATAGGCCCTGCGGGCACGGGCAAGACGTACCTGGCGATGGCCAAGGCGAGCGCCTATCTCCGCGACGGGCGGGTCAGCCGGGTCATACTGACCAGGCCGGCGGTGGAGGCCGGTGAGCACCTCGGTTTTCTTCCAGGTGATCTACAGGACAAGGTCGATCCGTACCTGCGGCCCCTGTATGATGCCCTCTACGAGATAATCGGTCCGACGAGATTTGAAAAGGAGATGAGCCGGGGTATCATCGAGGTGGCTCCCCTCGCCTACATGAGGGGACGCACCCTGGACAACTCCTTCATCATACTGGACGAGGCGCAGAACACAACGCCGGAGCAGATGAAGATGTTTTTGACCAGGCAGGGATTCGATTCCCGGGTGGTAATTACCGGTGACATCACCCAGGTCGATCTCGAGCGCAGTGCCAGCGGCCTGATAGTAGTACAGGATATCCTCCAGGATATCGAGGGCATTGAGTTCGTCTACCTGAACGAGAGCGATGTGGTGCGCCATCCGTTGGTTACGGAGATCATCAAAGCATACGAACAGTACGAAAAAGGGGAGTAGGAACGGCCGAGAGAACAGCGGTACGGGCTGGCCGACCCGGCTGCTGCGGGGGATCATCAGGGTCTGGCGGGTTCTGGCCAGCTCACCCCTTCAGGAGAGCTCGGCCCTGCGCCGGTCGGCCTGGGCCCTCCTGTTTCTGTTTCTCATGACGGCATTGTTCATGAGCTCTGCCCTGCCGCAGCACCTGGATGTCCGCATCGGCGAACCAGCACCTTTCAACATCAAGGCTCCCAAGGACTTCACGGACCGCCCGGCCACGGAGCGCCTTCGCAACGAAGCCATGCAGGATGTACCGGACGTCTATGAACAGGATCCCGGGGTGGAAATCCGAGCCCTGAACGAGTTCCGCGAATTTATGGGCTCCGTGCGCGATATCCGCCAGGAGGCGATGCAGGAGCCCGACCCGGAGACCCCGACGGAGCTTCAGCCCCTCGCCGCCCTCATGGAGGCCATGCCTACGGATCTCAGCGAGGACGAGCTCACAGTCCTCCTCGAAGCGGGACGGGAGGACCTCGCCAGGGCTGAGGCCCTGGCCCTGGATGTTCTGGGCAGGCTTTTCGGGCAGGGCATCAAGGCCCACAGCCTCGAACCCTTCCGGGAGCAGGTCATGAACACCATGATTGAATCCGACCTGCCCCCGGGGCTTCGCGAGGTCATGGGCAAGCTTTGCGCCTCGATACTCCGTCCCAACCTGCTGTTTCAGGCCGAGGAAACCGCCCAGAGAAAACAGATGGCAGCGGAGAACGTGACGCCGGTCACCTTCGTGCGGGGCGAGGTGATCGTGCCCGACGGCAAGGTGATAGCCGCCGAGGACATGGTGAGGCTCCGGGATGCCGGTCTCATAGGGGACGACACCCGCTGGAGGCTCTACGGCGGCTCCTTCCTGTACGCTCTGCTCGCTCTGGGTCTCATGGCGGCGTACCTGTACCGGATCAAGACCGAGATCTTCGAGTCGGAATCAAGGATCGTGCTGACGGGGATGATCATCACCGTGGTCCTGTTCGGCTGTCGCTTCCTGCTGGAGCTGTCGCCGTTCATCATGCCTGTGGCGGCGGGGACCATGCTGTTGGGCATACTTTTGGATGAGGATACAGCCATAGTGGCCGGGTTGATCATGGGGCTGAGTGTGGCGGTGATCAGCGGAGGGAATACGGCGGCGGTGTTGGTGAGCCTGGCCGGGGCAACGGTCGCGGCCATCGCGATTTCCGAGGTTGAAGAGCGTACTGATATCATGCGGGCAGGTATCGGGGTGGCCGTTGTGAACGGGCTGGTGTTGCTGGCCTTCATGCAGTTCGTCGGTGGAACCACCCTGGATGATCCCACCCTGTGGAAGAACACCCTGTGGGCTGTGGGAAACGGGGTGCTGTCGGCGGTGATGGCGATCGGCATCCTTCCGTTCCTGGAGAGCTTTTTCGGCATCCTCACCCCGGTGAAGCTGCTCGAGCTTTCCAACCCGAATCACCCCCTTCTCCGGCAACTCCTCCAGGATGCTCCCGGTACCTATCATCACAGCATCACCGTGGCCAACCTGGCGGAATCAGCTGTCGAGGCGGTGGAGGGCGATTCGCTGTTGGCCCGGGTTGGGGCATACTATCACGATGTGGGCAAGTCGAGGCGCCCGTATTTCTTCGTGGAGAACCAGTTCGCCGGTGATAACCCCCACGACAAGATGTCGCCGAACCTCAGTGCCCTGATAGTCATCGCCCACGTCAAAGACGGACTGGACATGGCCGAGGAGTACGGCCTGCCGTCGACGATCACTGAGTTTATCAGCGAACACCACGGCACGACGAGGGTGGAGTATTTCTACTCCCGTGCCCGGGAGATGAGTGAGGATGAGGTTCCCGAAGACAACTACCGCTACAGCGGTCCGTGCCCCCAGACGAAGGAGACGGCCGTGGTGATGCTGGCGGATGCTGTGGAGGCCGCCGTGCGCTCGTTGTCCCGACCGACCCCGGATCGCATAAAAGGTGTGATCCGTAGGATCATCCACGATCGCTTTGAGGATGGACAGCTGGACCAGTGCGATTTGACTTTCAGGGATCTCGACAGGGTGGCGGACAGCTTCACCCAGGTGCTTTCAGGAGCCTTTCACCAGCGGCTGCAGTATCCGGAGTCAGTCATTGATGAGATCAGGGATGAACACGAGGAGGCAGAAAATGGTGCTGGTGGAGACGGCGGTTCAGGAAACGGTACAGGTTCCTGAGCTCACAGAGCCGGTGGCGCGGCGCATCGTACGGGCGGCGTGCCGCTCTCTGGGGAGAGACCGCATACATACGGTCGAGGTGAACTTCGTGGATGAGGATACCATGCGCGATCTCAACGAAAGACACCGCGGACTGGACACTCCAACGGACGTTCTCTCTTTCCCCATGTCAGCCGAATCCGGGGACGAGGCCTTTCCCTCACACACGGGTCCCGATGTGCTGGGAAACGTGATAGTCTGTCCCTCCCAGGCGGCGGGAGACATGAATCGACTGTGGCTTCTGGGTTTCCTGGTGGCACATGGTGTTCTCCACCTCCTCGGCTGGTCCCACGATGAAGACGCCGCCGCCATGCACCGTGAGACCTGGAGTGTCTTAGCCCATGTGTTGCCCATCGAGGAGTGATCGGCGGCTCGGATCAGGATTCCTCCGGGCCCTGAGGTGGGCTGCGGCCGGTCTGCGGGCTGTCTGGAGGGATGAGGGGCACTTTCGGTGGCAGGTTTGCATGGCCTTCGGCGCGGCGTTCTTGGCTCGCTGGGTCGGGATCTCGCCCATCGAGTGGGTGGCCCTGGTGCTCACGGTGGCACTGGTCCTCCTGGCACAGGTGTTCAACTGGGTCATAGAAAAGACCCTCGGGCTGATGGTCACCGAGTACCATCCGATCGTGGGCAGGGCCAAGGATGCGGCCGCTGGGGGGGTGCTCCTGGCCGCCGTCGCCGCCCTCCTCGTTTTTGCCCTCACCGTGGGTCCGAGGCTGGGGATTCTCGGAGGTGCTCTGCGCGGTGCCTGGGAGTCGCACCGGGCGGAGCTGGTCCTGCAGGCGGGCGTCGTGTCCGCCGTGCTATGGCTCTCACTCAGAGCAGATTCGAAACCGGGGAAGTGATCGCGATGTCCGAGACGAGGCTGTGGGTTGTGTGTGTGCTGCTGGTCCTCTTGATCTCGACGGCGGTGTCCTGCTCATCGGATTCAGGGGATTCGGAGCCCGACATGAAGGAGCCCGATGAACCGGAGGAACTGCTCGAGGAGGAGCCGGAGGAGGAGCCCGTGCCCGTGAAGGAGGAGACCGGGCCCTTCAACCCGTATACCGGGCTCCCCGTTGAGGATACACAGATACTCCGGCGGCCCATCGCCGTGATAGTGGACAATCACCCCGGCGCACGCCCCCAGAGGGGGCTCATGGAGGCGGACCTCATATTCGAGGTGCTCGTGGAGGGCGGTATAACCAGGTTGATACCCCTGTATCTGCAGCATGAGCCAGAAGTCGTGGGCCCCGTGCGGAGCGTGCGGAAGTACCAGGTGGACCTTGCCCTGGCCATGGACGCTGTCGTGGCCCACTGCGGGGCAAGCCCGGGGGGATACCGGCGCATCGAAGAGCTCGGTGCGGAGGTGTTCAATGATCTGTGGGGTGCCCCGGGCTTCTTCCGTGAAGCCATCACCGGCGTGAGCTACGAGCACACACTGTTCACCGATGTGACCAGGTTGCGATCCCTGATGTCCGAACGCGGCTTCGAGCATGATCAGCCTCCCCAGTCGCCATGGGATTTTGCCCGGGCCGGTGAGCACCCGGGGGGAGAGGGTGTTGGGGCGGCCTCGGTGAGCATCGCATTCCCCGGTGGACTCGGGTACGTGGTCGGGTTCGAGTATGACGCCGAGAGGGATCTGTACCTGCGTTTCGTCTCCGGGCGCGAGCATGCCGACCGCGATTCCGGGGAGCAGCTGTCCGGTACGAACATACTCATCCTGAGGGTGGCGACCCGCCTGATTCCCGGCGACACGGAGGGGCGCCTGGAGATGGACTTCACGGGAGAGGGTGAGGGGCTCGTCATAACGGGCGGTCACGCCCGTGAGATCTCATGGACGAGAGCCGACGTGAGATCTCCCTTCGAGTTTTCGGATCCCCACGGTGACAGGCTGGTTCTGAGACCGGGATTGACGTGGGTGGAGATGGTCACCATGAACACCAGGGTAACGTTGGAGGAAGGTGAATGATGCCTGGGGGAGACGCAAAAGACAGTCTCATATGCGGCTTCGTGGGGGTGGTCGGGTTTGCCAACGTGGGCAAGTCCACCCTGGTGAACAGCCTGGTGGGGCGGAAGGTCAGCATAGTATCGGATAAACCGCAGACCACCAGGAATCGTATCCGCGGGATACTGAATACCCCGGACACCCAGATCGTGTTCATCGACACCCCCGGAATACAGCGTCCGCGGGACCGGCTCGAGGAGCACATGGTTCGGGGTGCCCGGGGGGTTCTCAGGGACGTGGATGCGATTCTCTTCATCGTCGACGGGTCGCGGGAGAGGCCCGGTAAGGGTGATGTGAGCTGTGCGCGGTTCATCACGGAGGTGACGGCACCCGCCATAATGGTGGTTAACAAGATGGACCTGGTGCACGTCGAAAAACGCGATGAACGCCTCGAGGCCTACGCATCCCTGGGTGAATACCGGGCCGTCCTGGCAGTTTCCGCCCTGCACGGACACAATCTCGAGCTGCTCATGGACGAACTCCTGCAGCTACTTCCACGAGGCGGTCCACGTTTTTTCCCGGCTGACATGACCACCGATCAGCCCGTATCCTTCGTCGTCGCTGAACTGATCCGTGAGAAGGTCCTGCAGCTGACGGAGCAGGAAGTTCCGTACGCCACGGCCGTACAGATCCGCGACGCCCAGGAGAGGGATGACGGCACATTCTACCTGGCAGCGGACATCCTGGTGGAGAGAGCCTCCCAGAAGGGGATCCTCATAGGACGCGGGGGAAGGATGATCAAGGCCATCGGTCAGCGGAGTCGTGAGGAAGTTGAGACGGCCCTGGGGGTCCGGGTCTTTTTGGACCTGCACGTCAGGGTGCAGAAGAAATGGCGCGAGAGCCAGGCCGTGCTGAGGGAGCTGGGACTGGCGCCGGAAAGAGAGTGATCCCCTGGTGCCCGCTGGTTACGAAGTCCAAGCCATAGTCCTGGGAAACCGCAGCCTGGGAGAGGGGGACAGGCTGGCGATCCTGCTCACCAGGGACCAGGGTAAGCTCAGGGTCTCGGTACGCGGTGGACGCAGGACGACGAGCAAGCTGGCGGGCCTGGTCAGGCCCTTCGACCGCGTCCAGCTGGACCTGTACCGGGGACGCAGTCTCGATGGAGTGCGGTCCGGAGCTGTCCTCGAGAGCTTCAACCGCCTGCGGAGCGACTTCGATGCCATGAGCTACGCCTTCTGCATGGCCGAGATCGGTGATCACCTGGCCCAGGAGGGCGAATCTGACCATCCACTGTATCTTCTGACCCTCACCTGTTTCCGGGCCCTGCATAGGGGTATGGATCCCCTCCTGTGGTTCGCCTTCTTCTGTGTACGCGCGGTCAAGGTGGCGGGGTTTTATCCCATCCTCGATGAGTGCGTTCACTGCGGCGGAGGGCCGGGAGGGACAGCGATGGTGGATTTCGCCTCCGGGGGCGCCATCTGCGGTGCGTGCTGGGGCCAGGGTGGATCCGGCAGGCGTTCGGTCGACCGCCGAGTGCGGGACGTGATCAGGGATCTGCACGATACGCATCCGCGTTCGGTGGGGGCGCTGGGAGCCACGGAGAGCGACTTACGCTGGATCACCGGGCTGTTTCTCGACTACCTTGAATACCAGATGGACCGTCGGGTGAATTCACGCAGCTTTCTGGATATACTAGGATGAGTGACGAAGAGGATGGTGGGGGGAATGAAGCACCGATGAAGGATCTGGATAAGATCGATGAACTGAGACGGCGCACCGGGGTTAGCTACCGCAGGGCGAAGGAATCACTGAAGGCCAGTGACGGCGATGTCATAGAGGCTCTCATCCTGCTGGAGGAGGGCGAGCGCCGGGGGAGGTGGGCTGAACGAATGCATGTCACCGGTTCTGAGATGGTTGACCGGGTCAAGGAGCTGATCCACGAGGGCAATGTCCGGCGCATCACCATAAGCCATGGCGGACGTACCCTCATCGAGTTCCCGGTGACGGTGGGTGCCCTGGGGGCACTGTTTCTGCCCACCCTTGCCGCCCTGGGAGCTATCGCTGCCATGGTGACAGAGTGTACCATTGAAGTGCAGCGGCAGGATGGGAGAGACAGGTCCGGGGGCACGGATGAGATCGGGGAGCACGACCCCGATGATGATACGGTGGACCCGGTCAGGTCCTGATGCTTCGGTGAGCCGCCTCGAGGCTGCCAACGATGTTCCCGTCCCCGTTCTGCCCGTCGGGGGACGGGAACCTTTTGTTCCCGCGGATGGTAATGACAGGAGGAGAGTGAGAGCAGGATGAGGTTTCAGGACATCATAACACGTTTGAATGACTACTGGAGCGCCAGGGGATGTGCTCTGTCGCAACCCTACGATGTGGAGAAAGGGGCCGGGACCATGAACCCCGCCACCTTCTTTACGTCCCTCAGTCCCGTCGAGTCGGCCGTAGCATATCCCGAGCCCGCCCGACGCCCCGCCGACGGCAGGTACGGAGAGAACCCCCTGCGGCTCTACCGTCACTGGCAGTACCAGGTGGTCATCAAGCCCTCTCCGGAAGACATTCAGGAGACCTACCTACAGAGCCTGGAGCAGCTGGGGGTGAACCTTGCCAGCCACGACATCCGATTCGTCGAGGACAACTGGGAGGCTCCCACCCTCGGTGCCTGGGGACTGGGATGGGAAGTATGGATCGACGCGATGGAGATAACCCAGTTCACGTTCTTTCAGCAGGTGGGAGGCCGCGACCTTGCCCTGATCCCCGTGGAGATAACGTACGGACTGGAGCGTCTCGGTTGCTTCTTGCAGGGCATCACCGACGTCTTCGAACTGGACTGGAACGGGAAGATGACCTACGGTGATGTGTACCGCCGAGAGGAGTTCGAGCACTCCAAGTACTCATTCGAGGTGGCTGATGTAGCCATCCTGTTGAGGTCTTTCGAGGACTGCGAGCACGAGTCGCGACGGTCCCTCGACCACGACCTCCTGCTGCCTGCATACGACTACGTACTCAAGTGTTCCCACCTGTTCAACGTCCTCGATGCCAGGGGAGCCCTCAGCGTGACCGAGAGAACCCACTACCTGGCCAGGCTGAGATCTTTGAGCAGGGCGTGCGCCGACGTGTATGTGGCGCGGTGGGGGTCCGACGGTGATGCTGACGAGGAGGCTGATGAATCATGAACGGCGATGCCAGGGGCAGCGGGCCCAAGACCGCCCTCCTGGAGGTCGGGTGTGCCGAGATTCCCGCCACGTACATTCCCCCGGCGCTACAGCAGATGGAATCTGTGGCCTGCGAGATCCTGGACTCCCTCCGCCTGCCCTATGAGGAGGTTCGGGCCAGGGCAACACCGCGCAGGCTGGTGCTCGTGGTCCGGGGTGTGCCGCCCCGGGGTGAGGACACCGTCGAGGAGGCCCGGGGTCCATCACTGCAGGTGGCCTTCGATGAGAATGGAAATCCCACAGCAGCCGCCGAGGGTTTCGCCCGCAGCCAGGGGCTGTCGGTCAACGACCTACAAGAGAGAGAGGAAGACCGCGGCACATACATGTACGCTGTTCATCGGCGGCCCGGTAGGTGTGCAATCGAGGTTCTCTCGGAGATGATGGTGCAGCTCCTCGGGAGGTTGAGCTTTCCCCGTACCATGCGCTGGGGGGATGGAGAGTTCGCCTTCGCCCGTCCCGTGCGGTGGCTGGTTGCCCTGTGGGGAGACGAAGTGATTCCCCTGGAGTTCGTGGGCGTTCGTGCCGATCGAAAATCCTTCGGCCCGAGGTTTTCACCCGTCGAGGTGGAGATCGCCGATGCCGACGATCACTCCCGGGCCTTGAAGGAGGCGCGGGTCATCGTGGACGGGGAAGAACGCCGCCGCCTGATAGCCGCAGACTGCAGGAAGGCAGCGGGTTCCGTCGGGGGCGAGGCGGTGCTGGAAGATGCTCTCCTCGAGGAGGTCACCTACCTCGTGGAGCACCCCGAGGTGGTGGTCGGAGCTATTCCCGCCGAGTACATGGAGGTACCGCGGCCCGTACTGGTGACGGCCATGCAGGCTCACCTCCGGTTCCTGCCCGTGGAGGACGGCGGCGGAGAGCTGCTGCCACACTTTTTGTCGGTGATCAACGGTACGGCCGATATGAAGTCCACGGTACAAAAGGGCAACGAGCTGGTCCTCAACTCCCGCCTGGCCGATGCCAGGTTCTTCTGGGACGAGGACCGAAAGCTACCCCTGGGAGCCTACGCGGAGGATCTCGACGAGGTCGTGCTGCATGAGAAGCTCGGTACCCTGGGAGACAAGGTCACAAGGCTGGGCGAGCTCCTCGGGCACCTGGTCCGCGCCGGTCTCGTGGATGGGCAGCAGGAGGAGATCCTCGAGCGCGCCGTGCAGCTGTGCAAGGCGGACCTGGTCACCCTCATGGTGCAGGAATTCCCGTCCCTGCAGGGCCGGATGGGTGAGCAGTATGCCCGGGTGGGCGGAGAGGATGATGAGGTCTGCCGGGCGATAGGGGGCCACTACCTTCCGGCGAGTCCCACCGACCCCCTGCCGCCGACCACCCCGGGGCGTTGGCTCAGCCTCATGGATAGGGTGGACCACCTGGTCGGGGCTTTCTACGTCTCCCTGGGCGCCACGGGCTCCGAGGACCCTTATGGACTCCGCCGCGCCGCCAACGGCGCCCTGAGGCTGGCCGGTAGGCTGGCGGGGGTTCGGCTGAGGGAGCTCTTGATGTCCTCGGCGCAGACCTACGGAATGCCCGGCGCGGAAGTGACACGCGTAGTCTCCGGCATCATGGTCTTTTTCGAGGGGCGCCTCCTCAGGATGCTGATGGATGCTGGGTACGCGCGGGAGGTCGCAGAAGGGGTGCTGGCGCGCGGCATCGACGATGTCTGGGATGTGTGGCTCCGTGCCGAGGCGGTCAGCTCATTCCTCGAGACCGAGAGGGCGGAGGATCTCCTGGTGGCGTGGCGGCGCTGTTACAACCTCAGTCGCGATTTCGAGGGCGAGGCCGACCTCAACGCCGAGGAGATGGTCTCGCCAGAGGTTCGTCGCCTCCACGACGAGCTCGCTGCCGCCAGGCGACAGGGAGATGTGCTGCTGCGAGAGGGTGCTTACCAGGAGTTCATGGCGTGCCTCTGCAGGCTGCGGCCCGCCGTCGATGACTTGCTGGACTCGGTCACGGTGATGGTATCCGACGATGAGGTCAGAGAGCGGCGCCTGGGACTTCTCCTTGAGGTCGCACAGTACCTGTCGAGACCGATGGACTGGAGCCAAATGCCCGGATGATGGTGGGAGTGAGAGATGTTGTCAGAACCGGAGATGACAGTTTACGTTGTATCTGATTCCATTGCAGAGACAGCCGAGTCCGTCGCCCGCGCCGCGATCAGCCAGTTCGAGGCGAATTCGGAGACGGTGAGCGTACAGCGTGTTCCCTTCATACACTCTCGTGCCAGGGTTGACGAAGCCATCGAGCGCATCCAGGATCGAGAACGGTCCCTGCTCGTCTATACCCTCGTGGTCACCGATGTGCGAGAGTACATCGAGAAGCGCTGCGAGGAGGAGGGCATCCTCACCGTCGATATCATGGGTCCCCTGATGAGCAAGCTGCGCCGGGGCCTGGGCCGAGAACCCCGCCAGGAACCCGGCATCATCCACCGCATGGATGAAAGGTACTTCCGCCGCGTGGCAGCCGTCGAGTTCGCGGTGAGGTACGACGATGGGCGGGAACCCCGGGGCTTCTTGAAGGCAGACCTGGTCCTGGTCGGTGTGTCACGGACCTCGAAGACCCCCGTATGCATGTATCTTGCGCACAGGGAACACAGGGCGGCCAATTATCCGCTGGCTCCAGAGGTGCAGCCGCCCAGGGAACTGTTCGTGATCAAAGACCGCGTGATAGGAATGACCATCGCCGCCGAGCAGCTGCGCGAGATCCGGAGGGAAAGAGTCCGCCGCCTCGGCCTGAGCCGTCCCTCCAACTACGACGACCTGGGCCGCATCAGGGAGGAACTTCGCTACGCGAACCGGATATTCCACGAGCTCGAGTGCCCGGTCGTCGACGTCACCAACAAGGCGGTGGAGGAGACCGCCACCACCGTCCTCGAGATCATGAGGGAAAGGGAGTGGCTCAGTGGTTGACACTACGAGGAATGGTAAGTATGTGTACTTCTTCGACGAGGGCAGAGCCGACATGAGAGAATTGCTCGGCGGCAAGGGAGCCAATCTCGCGGAGATGACTCGATTGGGCCTGCCCGTTCCTCCTGGCTTTACCATCACCACCGAAGCCTGCGTGGGGTATCTTCGCACGGGCGTATTCCCCGGGGGTTTGAAGGAGCAGATAAGAGACAGCGTCAGCAGGCTTGAGGAGGAGAGGGGCGGACGCCTCGGATCATCGGAGAACCCCCTGCTGGTCTCCGTGCGGTCGGGTGCTGCCGTTTCCATGCCGGGTATGATGGATACCATACTGAATCTCGGCATGAACGAGGATTCCTGCAGCGGCCTGGCCCGGGCCACTTCCGACGAGAGATTCGCCCTGGACTGCTACCGCCGGTTCATACAGATGTTCGGCAACGTGGTGAAGAGAATACGGCACTCGTATTTCGAGAGAGCATTGGAGCGGGTCAAGGCCGATGCCGGAGTCACGGCGGATGATGCCCTCTCACCCTCCGGGTTGAGGGAGGTCATCGAGGGTTTCCTCGACATCTATGAGCACGAGACCCAGGAGAGCTTCCCCCGTGATCCGTGGGAGCAGCTCATGGCCGCGGTGGAGGCAGTGTTCGCATCATACAACAACGAGCGTGCCCAGGTATACAGGGGCGTTCACGGCATACCAGACGACATGGGTACAGCGGTGAACGTCCAGTCGATGGTTTTCGGCAACCGCGGAGACAGGTGCGGAACGGGAGTCCTGTTCAGCAGGGATCCCTCGACGGGCCAGAAGCGGCTGTACGGTGAATACCTGCCGAACGCCCAGGGTGAGGACGTGGTCGCCGGGCTGAGAACGCCGCGTCCCATGGAGGAGCTCAGGTGCGAGATGCCCTCGGTGTACGAGGAGCTGAAAGACGCCACCGTCACCCTGGAGAACCACTACCGGGAGATGCAGGATATGGAGTTCACCGTGGAGGACGGGCGCCTGTTCATGCTGCAGACGAGAACCGGAAAACGCACCGCCGCCGCGGCGATCAGGATCGCCCACGACATGGTTTTCGAGGGCTTGATAGACCAGAGGGAGGCCCTGCGGCGGGTAAATCCCGAGGATGTGGCCGTGCTCCTGCACCGCGGCATGGACCCGAACATTGCGATCGAATCCTTCGCCGAGGGCCTGGGTGCGTCGCCGGGGGCCGCCAGCGGCAAGGTGATATTCTCGGCGGATGAGGCCGAGGCCCGCAGCGCCCGCGGCGAACGCATCATCCTGGTGCGTCCGGAAACGACTCCTGACGACATTCACGGCATGGTCGACGCTCAGGGGGTGTTGACCAGCCGGGGAGGCCTGACGTGCCACGCTGCAATCGTGGCCCGGGGCATGGGCAAGCCCTGCGTGGTGGGGTGCGAGGGTATAAAAATCGATCTCGAAAACGGAAAGGTCTATACCGAACACGGTGAAATTCGCGAGGGAGAGCTGATAACCATCGACGGTTCAGCGGGCCGCGTCTACAAGGGAGAGGTGGCCCTCATCGAGCCGACCATGAGCGAGGAATTCGAGACATTCCTCTCGTGGGCAGATGAAGTGCGACGGCTGGGCATAAGGGCGAATGCCGACACGCCCCGAGATGCCCGCCGGGCTCTCGAGTTCTCGGCCGAGGGAATAGGACTGTGCCGTACCGAGCACATGTTCATGCAGCCGGAGCGGCTGATGGTTGTGCAGGAGATGATCATCGCTCCCGATGCCGAGCACAGGCAGAAAGCCCTGGAGAAGCTATTGCCCATGCAGCAGGAGGATTTCGAGGCTATCTTCCGGGAGATGAGCGGCAATCCGGTGACCATCAGACTCCTCGATCCTCCCCTGCACGAGTTTCTTCCCGATATTTCCGAGATACGATCCGAGATCGCCCATCTCAAGGCGCAGGGAGCATCCCTGGGTGAGATCGTTGACAAGGAGGATATGCTGGGGCGCGTCCAGGCCCTGCAGGAGGTCAACCCGATGCTTGGACAGCGGGGCTGCCGCCTGGCGATCGTCTACCCCGAGATCTACACCATGCAGGTCCGGGCCATATTTGCCGCTGCGGTTTCGGTCATCAAGGAGGGTCTCACGGTTTTGCCGGAGATCATGATACCCCTGGTGGCCGATGCCAGGGAGTACCGGGAGCTCCTGGTCCTTGTTCGCGACACCGGTTGCGAGGTGCAGCGCGATGCGGGGGTGGATATCGACTACACCGTCGGCACCATGGTGGAGGTTCCGAGGGCCTGCCTGACAGCCGACGAAATCGCCCGGTCGGCGGAGTTCTTCTCCTTCGGCACCAATGATCTCACCCAGACCACCTTTGGGTTCAGCCGCGACGATGCCGAGGCGAAGTTCATGCACCTGTACCTTTCACGGGAGATTCTGGACGAAAACCCCTTCGCGGTCCTCGACGAAAGAGGCGTGGGATGCCTGATGGAGATCGGGGTCAGGGAGGGCCGCAGGGTCCGGCCGGATCTCAAGATCGGCATATGCGGCGAGCACGGCGGTGAGCCGCGTTCCATCGCATTCTGTGATAGGATCGGCCTGGACTACGTGAGCTGTTCACCCTACCGGGTTCCGGTGGCCAGGCTGGCCGCGGCCCACGCAGCCATGGACAACGGAGGTTGAATCTCAGCAGCTGGCAGGATTTGCGCACAGCCACGCAGAAAATTATAGATGATCCGCGAAGTCTACCGCTCTGGGGCGCAGGGATCGCCCCAGTGTTTCTCTTGAAGGACATCCGTCCCCATGATTGAAGAGGTGTTGGTTGATGGTGGGCGACAGTCTTGTGGATCAGGTTCGCCAGAGCACGGATATCGTGGAGGTGATATCGGAATACGTGACCCTCGAGGAACAGGGCAGGAGGATGGTGGCCCTGTGCCCATTCCACGAGGAGCGTACGCCCTCCTTCTCGGTGTCCCCCGAACGCCAGCTGTACTACTGCTTCGGCTGCCATGCCGGCGGTGACGTGTTCAATTTCGTAATGGACATCGAGGGCCTGGCTTTCCGTGAGGCCCTGCGGATGTTGGCGGAGAGGGCCGGCCTGGATTACTCCGAGGGCGACGTCTCCGGAGAGAAGGTGTCGCGTGAGCAGCGCATGAGGCACTACCTGTACCGGTTGGGGGAGTTCGCGGCCCGGTTCTTCATCCAGCGACTGGGCAGCGATGAGGGAAGCCGGGCGTTGAAATACCTCAGGGACCGGGGTATCCCGGAGGATGTACGGAATGAGTACCGCCTGGGATATGCTCCCGATTCCTGGAACGCTCTGTGCCGGCTCCTGCAGCAGAGAGGTGTCAACATGAAGGCGGCCGAAGTCATGGGCCTGGTGAAGAGAGGCGAGGAAAAGGGCAACTACTACGACGCCTTCCGGGACCGGGTGGTGTTCCCCATCTCTGACTTCAGGGGGCGGGTCGTGGGCTTCGGTGGCCGGGTGCTCGGTGATTCTCACCCGAAGTATCTAAATTCCCCCGAGAATCCGGTCTTCATCAAGGGCAGCGTCTGGTACGGACTGGACAGGGCGAGGGACGAAATTCGGCGCAGGAGTAGGGCGGTGCTTGTCGAAGGGTACATGGACGTCCTCGCCTGCGTGACCCACGGGTGGCGTGAGACGGTGGCTTGCATGGGGACCGCCGTCACCCAGAAGCAGGTGCGACTGCTTAGAAGATACGCCCGGGAGGCGTTCTTAGCATATGATGCTGATAGTGCGGGAACCGATGCCGTCCTGCGCAGCGGAAAGAGCTTTGCTGCCACCGGGGTAACCCTGAGGGTCGTCGCCCTTCCCGACGGGACGGACCCGGACGATGTACTTTCCGGTCCCGGGGGCGAGGAGACATTCCGTACCTGTATGGACGAGGCGCGGACGCTCTTCGAGTTCTGTTGGGAGAGGGCCTGCAGCACCCACGATGTCACCACCGCGGAGGGCAAGGCCCGGGCGGTGGGGGAGGTCGCCGGGCTCATCAGTGCGGAGGAGGACTCGGTGATAAGGGCCGAGCGGATGAGGTCCGTGGCCGCCGACTTGAATCTTCCTGAGCGCGCGGTGTACGAGCAAGTACGCCGCTTGCAGCAAATGGAAACCAGGCATAAACGAAGTATAAATAGACATAATACTAAGGAAAATTACGGAACGAACCGGCCAGAGCACAGATCTGCTGCGTATAGAGCCGAGCGGCAGGTATTACAGTTGATGCTGCAGGAGTCGGAGTTCATGCGCCGGGGGGTCGATCTACTGACCGAGGAGGACTTCGAGTACGAGGGACACCGCAAGGTCGTAGAATGGATCTTTGAGCGCGGAGCAGGTATCGAGGTTGTCGATGGTGAACATGATGTTCTGGGCGGATGTGAGGATCCCGATATCAGGAAGCTGGTTGCAGGGATGCTGATGGAGGATCTCCCTGGACAGGCAGTGGAGAGAGTGTTTTCGGACTGCGTTGGCGTCATGCGCAGAAGGCGAAAACAGAAGCGCATAGAAGAATTGCGCGGCATCATAAACGAAAAGGAGCGCAAGGGTGAGAGAGTACCGCCCGATGTTTTGCAGGAACAGATGAGGCTTCTGGTGGAACTGAAGGCTCGCCGAGACGTAACGGCACGGGAGTGATGGTGTTGAATCTTGCTGAAACGAGACAAGATAACGAAAGAAGCGAGGCAGAGGACTTGAATGCTAACAGTGTGGGCACAGAAACTGAGAAATTGATGAAGCGCCCGGAGGTCGAGGAGCTCCTGGAGGAAGGCACCGATAAGGGCAGCCTGGCTTACCAGGATATCATGGATGCTCTCGATGGAATCGAGCTGAACGTGGGTGAGATCGAGAGCATCTACGAGGGCCTCAAGGACGCGGGCATCCGGATCGAGGGCGACCCCACCGAGGGTGGTGAGGATGAAGACAAGACCGAGATCGACCTTCCGGAGGGGATCTCCCTTGACGATCCGGTCCGCATGTACCTCAAGGAGATCGGTCGCGTTCCACTCCTCAAGGCCGAGGAGGAAATCGATCTTGCCAAGCGCATCGAGGCCGGTGAGGAGGTTGCGAGGCGGCAGCTCGTGGAGGCCAACCTCCGACTTGTGGTCAGCATAGCCAAGCGTTACGTGGGCCGCGGTATGCTGTTTCTGGATCTGATCCAGGAAGGCAACCTGGGGTTGATGAAGGCGGTGGAGAAGTTCGACTACCGCAAGGGCTACAAGTTCAGCACCTACGCCACGTGGTGGATCAGGCAGGCTATCACTCGTGCCATAGCGGACCAGGCACGTACGATCAGGATCCCCGTGCACATGGTGGAGACCATCAACAAGCTGATCAGGATCTCGAGACAGCTGCTGCAGGAGCTCGGTCGTGAGCCCACGGCCGAGGAGATCGCCGAGGAAATGGACCTGGAACCGGAGCGGGTCCGTGAGATCATGAAGATATCCCAGGAGCCCGTATCCCTGGAGACGCCCATAGGCGAGGAAGAGGACAGCCATCTCGGGGACTTCATTCCCGACGAGGAAGCCCGCGAACCGGCCGATGCGGCATCCTTTGCTCTTCTGAAGGGGCAGCTGGAGGATGTACTGCATACACTGACACCACGCGAGGAGAAGGTGCTGCGCCTGCGCTTCGGCCTCGACGACGGGCGAGCACGAACGCTGGAAGAAGTGGGACAAGTTTTCGGGGTTACCAGGGAGCGGATAAGACAGATCGAGGCCAAGGCTCTGAGGAAGCTGAGGCATCCCAAGCGGAGCTCGGCCCTGAAGGACTACGTCGAGTGAGGAGCACGTGATCCCGCGCCCTGACCTTGACTGGCCTTCGCACCGTAACTTATAATTGATTGTGTTTGATGGACGAGGGGCTGATGCTCCACGGTAGCTCAACGGCAGAGCGTCCGGCTGTTAACCGGAGGGTTGCTGGTTCGAATCCAGCCCGTGGAGCCATATTCTATGCTCACGTCCCATCTGGGCCCATAGCTCAGTCGGTCAGAGCAGGGGTCTCATAAACCCAAGGTCGTTGGTTCGAATCCAACTGGGCCCACATCGAAGACTTCCATTAGTGGCCCCATAGTCAAGTGGTCAAGACACCAGCCTTTCAAGCTGGAGACCCGGGTTCAATCCCCGGTGGGGTCACACATGTTTTGTGTCAGCAGCAGGTCCCGATCATACAGGTGGTCGCCTCGTCTGCAGGAGCCCGTATCTTCCAGGGGTAGGCCCAGGTTGACCGTGGTTCCTCTACCCACCTCCGACCGCAGTTGTAGGTCCCCGCTTAGGACCTGGCGCACTATGCGCTCGGATAAGAAGAGTCCGAGCCCGGTTCCGCCGGGCTTGGTGGTGAAGAAGGGCTTGAATACGCACCGACGTATGTCCTCCGGTATGCCGGGGCCGTTGTCCTTCACGGTGATCAGGAACCTCTTGCCGCTCTTAGGAAACCTACAGGTCAGATACACTCTGCCCCTCACCGGAGCCGCTGCCAGGGCGTTGTCGACCAGGCAGTGAAGAACCCTTCTGAGGGGCTCCGCCTGATCAGCCTCCACCAGTACCTCGCTCTGGGGTAGAGATACCGTTATCTGCACTTCTTTCTGCAGGCGATTCCCCTGTACGTCGTTGATCACGCTCTTTACGATCCCGGAGAGAGGGGTCGGAGGACGTGCGTCGTTTCCGTTGACGCGGGGATCGTTCAGGATGCCGCGGACCTGACGCTCGAGGCTGTCTGCCTTTTCCATGGCTTCCTCGAGATATGCCCTGACCCTGTCATCGTCGTCCATCTCCATGTGGGCCAGCTGTATGTAGGCGCGGATGGACGCCAGCCGATTGCAGATTTCGTGCAGCCGTGTGGCAGCCATCTCAACAGCAGTGACAAGGTGCAGTAGCCGCCATTCGCTGTTCCGGTGCATGGGCAATCCTCCCGTATACGTATTCCCTGCAGCTATGCATCACACCGTCTCTGCGATTAGGCACTAAAATTTTCCAGTCGGGTCGGCGACTGCTCTCTCCGAGGGTTGTCTGGATTGTCCTGGCTTCACTGGCAGGGTTTCATGCATCATGGATGCGAAGGCGCATCCCTCTCTCACTCCGGCCTAGGTGGCTGAAAAACGACGATTCAACCACACGTAATCCTGTTTTCATTATTCTACATAAAAGACTCCCAGTCCTGCTCCTGTTGAGAATATACTCGGGAGTTTAGGACTGGTGCCAGCCATGAGATGGTGTCAGGCTTCCCCCGGTATTTTCTCGAGGGCCTGTCGGATGCGGTATGATGAGCGCTCCTGACCCACCAGGCGTACCAGGGTGAAGAGGCTCGGACCGACGGTCTTGCCGGACAGGGCCACCCTGATACCGTGGATGAGCGGGGCTGCCTTGAGGCCGCATTGTGACGCAGTCGAGCGGACCACTTCCTCGATGCTGTCGTCACTCCATTCCGCCAGCTCATCCAGGCCGCCTGCGGCCAGATCGAGGGCCTCCCTGACGTCCCCGGGCGTGATGTAGGGGTGGAGATCCTCGGGTATCGACACGTCTTGTCGGAAGAAGTGCCCCCCATATTCGACCACCTGCTCTCCGTACTTGAACCGGCTGCCGAGGGCGGAGACGATCTCTTCTATCTTTTGCAGGCAGGATGCGTCGACTTCCTCCAACAGGCCCGATCTGAGGAGGGACTCGGCGGCCAGCTCCGCGCGCTCTCGGGCTGACAGCGGTTTCATGTGCAGAGAATTGAGATGGACGAGCCTTTCCATGTTAAACTGGCCGGGACTCTGTCTCACCCGCTCCAGTCGAAAACTCCGCACCAACTCATCGGGTGTCATGAACTCCTGTTCTCCCTCTGGAGCCCAGCCGAGGAGGGCCAGATAATTCATCATGGCTTCGGGCAAAAAACCCTGGTCCCGGTACTCCGTCAGGGACGCTGCTCCGTGACGCTTGCTCAGGCGGGCACCGTCGGGGCCCAGGATCTGGGGAAGGTGAGCGAAAATTGGGGGATCATATCCGAACAGCCCGTAAAGCATCAGCTGTCGGGGCGTGTTCGATACATGATCATCACCACGAATCACGTGAGTAATCTCCATGGCTTGATCGTCGACGACGTTGGCAAAATTGTACGTGGGCGTACCGTCAGACTTCAAAAGGACGAAGTCGCCGAATTGCTCATTTTCGAAGGAGAGCTCGCCCTGCACGATGTCAGAGAAGACCGTGGTATCAGAAGGGTTGCGCAGACGAACCGCTGCTCCTTCTCTCAGGTTCTCTCCCGCGTACACTTCGCCGCATCGACACTCCTGGCCCTCGTCCTCCCGCTGTTCGCAGAGGCATATGTAGGCGGCATCCTGCTCTATCAGCATCTCTGCGTGCTCGCGGTACAGCTGGAGCCTACGGCTCTGGTAGTACGGAGAGAATTCCCCGTCAGTGCCCGGGCCTTCATCCCAGTCGAGGCCCAGCCAGGACAGGCCCTCGGTGATGACGGAGACTGCTTCCTCGATGTTCCTCTTTATGTCCGTGTCCTCGATCCGCAGGATGAAGATGCCCCCTTTATTGCGGGCGAACAGCCAGTTAAAAAGAGCGGTGCGGACATTTCCCACGTGCATGTATCCGGTCGGGCTTGGTGCAAACCTAACTCTCACGCTCATGTATGTGTCCCGGGCTCCAGACTTCTGCCAGGCCCGCCGTCCGGGACTTCTCACGCTCCCTCGTTCGGATTCGGTGTCACCACCGCTGCAGTAACGAGCCTGCACACGAAGCAAAAATCCATGCATTCGATTTGCTCTCATGATATGAGAACGGCGTCGCTCCGGCAAGGAGATACCTGCTGGCTATGCCCGTGTCAAGGCGCTTCCTACCACCCATCCCGGCCCCTGCCGTGTAAAGAATTATCCATCATACCTCCCTCCATCGCGGAGAATCTAAGATTGCTCTCCGGATTCAACCCACATTTTGGAAAGGAGTTGTGCGATGGAGGGAGATAGATCATCTGTAAATAGGTTGCGCAGAATATCAGGAATGATCCTGATATTGTCGATAATCTTTGTCTGCTGTACCCCCACGTACCGCTCCCTGGCCTCCGTGCCGGATTATGTTCGGATAGTATCCGGCGAGGACGTCAGGGATATCATGGGCGGAATACGCCTGAGGATATGCGTGCGGGCCGTCGAACCGGGTGGGGTGTTGGTGAATGACCAGGAGGTAAGCTCAGAGTGGCGCACCCTCGCCGATGGTGATGTGCGGGTTCAGGCCGAACAGCCCGGAGTCGTCCACCTGCAGTTCCGCCTACTGGGCCTCATACCGCTGAGGCGCATCACCGTCGAGGCGGTGCAGGGCGTCGAGGTGATGCCCGGTGGGCATTCGATCGGGGTCATCGTGGACTCGGATGGAATAATGGTCGTTGATCATTCTCCCGTGCAGACACGGGACGGCAATCGATATCCCGCCCGGGACGCGGGCGTACGGGTCGGGGATATCATCGAGACGATAGATGGAGTGAGGGCGGAGTCGAAGGATCAGCTGGCAGAAGCAGTGGGCGAGGCGGGCCGCGCGGAGCGGCCGGTGATCCTCGGCATCCTGCGCGATCACCAGCGTTTCGAGTTGGGTCTGTGGCCCGAATATGATATCAGTGACGGTGACTATCGAGTCGGATTGTGGGTACGGGATGGAACCGTCGGTGTGGGCACCCTGACCGCTTACGACCCAGGCAGCATGCGGTTTGTGGCCCTCGGTCACGAGGTTTCCGATCCCCGCACCCAGCAGCCGATCCCGGTGCGGGACGGACAGATCGTGGCTGCAGACGTCTCGAAGATCACCGAGGCCGAGAAAGGCGTACCGGGGGAGAAAATAGGTACCTTCACTGCGAGGGACCGGGTGTTGGGATCCATAGATGCAAACACACCCCTCGGCATATCAGGGATTCTCAACTACCTTCCTGAAGACTCGCAGAATGGGCCGGTTCCCGTGGCTCTGCAACACGAAGTCCAAGGGGGCCCTGCCAGCATAGTCACGGTCATACGCGGTGGGGAGGTCCGCGGCTTCGAAGCGGAGATCATAAGGACGAGGCCCCAGAGTATCCCGGATCAGAAGGGCCTCATCATCAGCATCACGGATCCTGAGTTAATCCGGGAGACCGGCGGTATCATCCAGGGCATGAGCGGCAGCCCCATCATCCAGAACGGACGCCTGGTGGGAGCCGTGACTCACGTGTTCGTCAACGATCCGACGCGGGGATACGGTGTACACGCCGAGTGGCTCGCCAGGGAGCTGGGCCTCCTGGCTCACGACGCGGCCCACGAGCAGGCCGCGCCGCTGCGCGGGATAGCAGCCTTCGCCTCACGATGATGGGGACCGGTGCGGGGGACGCAATACGACGTTCCCCGCGCCGTGTCCGCGAAAGTTGACGAATCTTCTGGGAACCTTTCGGGGAGGAAAGGAGAAGTGATTGACGAATTTCAGGAAGTAAAGGGAGATCGGGAGGGGGCTTAGCTATGGATACGCATTCCGAGCAGGAACCGATCAGGGTAATGATCGCCGACGACAACGAGGAATTGTGTCAGCTGGTGGGACAATACATAAAGCAGCAGGAAGACCTGAATCTTGTCGGCACTGTTCATGATGGGAGAGCACTCCTGAACGAAATCGAGGATGTGCAGCCCGATGTGATTCTTCTGGACATCGTCATGCCGCGGTTGGACGGAATAGGTGTGCTCGAGCGGCTGCGCACCACACCCGACCGGGACAGGCCCAGAATCCTCATACTGACGGCCTTTGGTCAGGAACAGGTCACCGCGAAAGCCTTTCAGATGGGCGCCGACTACTTCATCCTGAAGCCCTTCGACCTCAACATCCTGGGACGCAGGATCAGGGAGGTGGCGAGCAAACAGGGCAGCGCGGGAATGTCGGTAACCGCCTCGGCGGAGTCGAACGGTGATCGCAGGTCCCTGGATCCCGTCCGCGAGATCACGTCGATCATCCAGGCGGTGGGAGTGCCTGCAAACATCAAGGGGTATCGATACCTTCGTCACGCTATCGCCACCGTGGTCGACAATGTTGAGATCATGGAAGCTGTGACCAAGGAGCTGTATCCAGCGGTGGCGGAGGAATTCAAGACCACTCCTACCAGGGTTGAACGGGCCATTCGTCATGCCATAGAGGTCGCGTGGAACCGGGGGAATACTGATGCCATGGCCCGATACTTCGGGTACACCGTCGATTCGAGCCGGGGGAAGCCCACCAATTCGGAGTTCATCGCGCTGGTCGCTGACAAGGTCCGTATGAAGCTGCGCCGTTCGGTGGCCACGTGATCCCATCATCCACGCAGCATATATCTCGCCCGATGGGGCGAGACTAAGCGCGGGATGTGATGTGCGTGGATGGCCGTTTTTATGTGCTTTCATTGATGGCAATATTCCTTGCGTTGGCCCTCGGAATTCTCCTGGGAGTGCATCTTCCCGGGGCAGAGGCGATGTTGGTGAGCGAGGAGCTGTTGGTATCCCGTATCGAGCGCGAGTTCGCGATCATGACCGAGGAGCGTATGCAGCTGCATCGCCAGCTGGACGAGATGCTCGAGGAGAAGAGGGTCCTGGAATCATCCCTCCGTGATCTGACCGGTCAGCTGGTTGAAGGGCTCCTCGAGGACAGGGTGGTGGGAGTCATCCTGTCTTCTGATTTCGATGAAAATGAGGGGCTCGCCGTCACGACCGCCGTGGAGGAGCTCCTGAGGGCGGCCGGGGCCGAGGTGCAGGCCTTTGATCCCGAGGCCCCACCCGCGGACCGCCGTCAATCCGACGTGAAGCTCCTGGTGTATCCGGAAGGGGCCGGCACCGCCGACGGCGTGCTGGCCGGCCTCTTCCCAAACCTGGTCCTGGGGCAGTGGGGCTCCGGAAACGCGGTGACCATGAGCATCGGGGATCATGCCCCGGTGGTACCGGGTGTGGGGCGGGCGCAGGGGAACGTAACCCTGGTGAGAACCCTTGCAAAGTCACTCCGGGAGGACCCAGAGGAAATTCCCGGGGGAGGAATTTCTCCTCCTGTGACGAATAAATGACATGGGGTGTAAGGGTGTAAGCTGTCACTGCCTGATATTTGAGAATACGGGGGACCCGCGGCGCACATTGACGGCTGAGCGGGCCATTTTTGTGTTCGGCCCCATGTGGATCCAGGGAGGGAGAGGTGCCCGTTGAGCATCTTCGACAAGATGTCCGTGCACGGACACGAGCAGCTGATGTTTGTCCACGACGGGGTGAGCGGTCTCAGGAGTCTCATCGCCATTCATGACACCACCCTCGGAGGGGCTCTCGGAGGGTGTCGGATGCATGGGTATGAGCGCGAAGAGGAGGTGATTGACGATGCCCTCAAGCTGTCCCTGGGCATGACGGCCAAGTCGGCCGTCACCGGGTGCAATCACGGTGGAGGAAAGGCCGTGATCTGGGGTGACCCCGAATCCGACAAGAGCGAGGCCCTGTTCCGCGCCTTCGGACGCTACGTGCAGGGTCTGCGCGGGCGTTTTGTGACAGGCACTGACATGGGGACTACATACGAGGATTTCGTGATATCATCAGAGGAGACGGAGTGGCTGGTAGGTCTTCCGGAGTACGCCGGGGGAAGCGGTGATACCTCGGTAACCACCGCTCACGGTGTATTCTGGGGGCTGAAGGCGGCAGCGAAGCACATCTGGGGAAGCGACGATCTGTCAGAGAGCAGGGTTTTTGTCCAGGGTGCCGGTAAGGTGGGCTCCCGCCTCACCGAGCACCTGGTGGACTCCGGCTGCGAGGTGGTGGTGACGGATATCGACGGCGCTCGAGTCCAAGAGATGACCTCCCGCTTCGGTGTGGAGTCGGCCTCGCCGGATGCCGTTTACGATCTCGAGGGGGATTTCTTCTGTCCCTGTGCCATGGGCGGCGTCCTCAACGACGATACCGTCGGCAGGCTCAGGGTCAGTTGCGTGGGTGGAGCGGCCAACAATCAGCTGGCGGATCCTACTGCAGGATACACCCTCTTTCAGAGAGGTATTCTCTACGTGCCGGACTACATAATAAACGCTGGAGGGCTGATTCAGGTCGCCGATGAGCTGGACGGCTACGACCGTCGGAGGGTCATGCAGAAGACTCGAGGCCTCTATGATCTCCTCCTGAGGTGTTTCTCACTGGCCGATGAGCTGGAGATTCCGCCGTTTCAAGCTGCCGACCGGATGGTGGCCGACCGAATCGAGAGATTGTCCGGGATCAACCGCATATATCTGCCGCGTTAGAAAGGGCGATGTCTCCATGAAGATCTTTGAGCGGATGTCGGAGATGCAACACGAACAGCTGGTATTCTGTCACGATAGGGTCTCGGGACTGAAAGCCATCATCTGTGTGCACAACACCACTCTCGGACCCGCCCTCGGCGGAACACGGATGTGGAACTATGACTCCGAAGAGGATGCTATACAGGACGCCCTTCGCCTGTCCCGCGGCATGACCTACAAGAGCGCGGTCATGGGACTGAACCTCGGCGGTGGCAAAGCGGTCATCATCGGTGATCCCCGGACGGACAAGACAGAGGAACTCTGGCGCGCTTACGGTCGCTTCGTTCATTCCCTCGGCGGACGGTACATCACGGCCGAGGACGTGGGAACGACCCCGGATGACATGGCTTTCGTTTCCGAGGAGACGGAGTTCGTGGCCGGCCTCATACACAAATCGGGTGACCCGTCTCCGGTGACCGCGTACGGTACCTACGTGGGTATCAAGGCAGCGGTGGAGCAGGTGACGGGATCGGACGACCTCGAGGGCATAACCGTGGCGGTGCAGGGCATAGGAAGCGTGGGATACTCCCTGTGTGAGCACCTGCATAAGGACGGTGTCAACCTCCTGGTGGCGGACATATTCGAGGACAAGGTGCAGCGCGCCGTGGACGATTTCGGCGCACAAGCAGTGGATCCCGAGGGGATCCATGCCGAGGAGTGCGATGTCTTCGCACCCTGTGCCCTCGGAGCGGTCATAAATGACGACACCATATCCGAGCTGAGATGCCGCGTAATCGGCGGCGCCGCCAACAACCAGCTGGCCGCCGAGCGCCACGGGCAGATGCTTCACGATATGGACATTCTCTATGCTCCCGATTTCGTCATCAACGGCGGCGGGGTCATCAACGTGGCCCACGAATTTCACCCCGCCGGATACAACCGCGGCCTGGCACTGCGGCAGGTCGAAGGTATAGGTGCCCGGCTCCTGGCGGTGTTTTCCCTGAGTGAGAGCGAGGGGATTCCGACCAGCGAGGCTGCCAACCGGATAGCCGAGGCCCGGATCGATAAGATCGGTCGCATCAAGAGCATACGAGTATGAAGGTGGGCGCGGAGTCGATCCTGGAGCAGTCGCCGCTGCTGTTGGTGGGGGAGTTCGGAAGCGGTAAATCGGAGCTCGCATTGCAGCTGGCGGTCGACTCAGCCGCCGACGAGGTAGTGCTGGTTGATCTGGACATGATCACCCCCTTCTTCCGGTCCCGGGAGATGAAGGATGAGCTGTCCAGGAGGGGCGTCAGGCTGGTGGCACCGTCGGGGCTGCATGAGGGAACCCAGAGCCCGCTCATGCCTCCAGGGGTGATCGAGGCCATGGAGGTGGCCGGGCGCTGTATCGTTGACGTGGGGGGTGGAGAGGTCGGCACTCGGGTCCTGGGATCCCTGCGTCCCGCCGTGGAGCGTACGGGGGCAGCCTGCGTGATGGTCACCAATCCGTACCGGCCCGGCACCCGTACCCCCGGCGAGATCACCGCCCGGGCCGAGGGGCTTCAGCGTGCCGGCCGAATTCGCCTGGACGGGCTTTTCGCGAACCCAAACCTCGGAGAACTCACCTCGCCTGGGATCGTGAACGGGGGCCTGCAGGTGGTCACCGGGGCAGCTTCTCAACTGGGCCTGCCGGTGGTCGGCGTGGGGCTGACCGACAGCCTGGCGGATCATCCGGGGATGGTCAGGACTCTCGAGGACTCCCGGTATCCGGTCGTCGTTATCAGCCCGCGGCTCCGTCCTGAACTATACTGATCGCTGGCTACGAAGGGGAGATTTACTGTGGCGAGAAGATGGGTGTTCCGCGACGAGAGGTGTAAGGGTTGTGGCCTGTGCGTGCAGGCGTGTCCTGAGAGCATTCTCTACATGTCGGACAAGGTCAACCGGCAGGGCTATGTGACGGCACAGATCACCGATCAGGACGAATGCATCAGCTGTGGGTTCTGTGCTCTCAGCTGCCCTGACGTGGCGATAGAGATTTTCCGCCCGTTGCAGAGGGCGCGCCGCGAGGCCGCGGAGGATGGGAGGAAGGAGACGTGAGCGACCTTCAGCTGTACAAGGGCAACGAGGCGGTGGCCGAGGCCGCGGTTCGCGCCGGCTGCCGGTATTTCTTTGGATACCCTATAACCCCGCAGAACGAGATTCCCGAGTACATGTCCTGGAGGCTCCCCGAGGTGGGAGGGGTCTTTCTGCAGGCGGAGAGCGAGGTGGCGGCCGTGAACATGGTGTACGGCGCCGGTGGGGCGGGGGCGCGGGTCATGACTTCGTCCTCCAGCCCCGGTATCAGCCTCAAGCAGGAGGGTATCTCCTATCTGGCCGCGGCCGAGGTGCCGTGCGTCATCGTCAACATGGTCCGGGGAGGACCGGGACTGGGTGGTATTCAGCCCGCACAGTCGGACTACTTCCAGGCCACCCGCGGAGGTGGGCACGGAGACTACCGGACCGTGGCTTTGGGACCCGGAAGCCTCCAGGAACTGGTGGACCTCACTCACGAGGCCTTCGAAATCGCCGACCGATACCGCATACCCGTGGTGCTGATCGGCGACGGGATCATGGGTCAGATGATGGAACCGGTTCGCTTCCCCGAGATGCTGGATCCCGACGAGCTCTCCATCAAGGAGTGGGCGACGACGGGTAAGCGGGGACGGGACAAACCCAACATCATCAACACCCTGTACCTGGACCCGGAGGAGAGCTGGGAGCACAACAGGCACCTGGAGTCCAAGCACCGGTTGATCTCGGAGAAAGAGGTGAAGTGCCAGGTAACACCCGAGGAGGGCGCTGACTACATGTTCGTGGCCTACGGCACCACGGCACGGATCGTGAGCAAGGCCGTCGAAAAGCTCCGCGAAGAGGGGCACTCGGTGGGCCTCGTCAGGCCGATCACGCTGTGGCCCTTCCCGGACCGCCCCTTTGATGAGCTCAGGGGCCGGGTAAGGGGATACCTGGTGGTCGAGATGAGCATGGGCCAGATGGTTGAGGACGTGAGGCTGGCGGTGTTGGAGGGCGCCCCGGTCCGCTTTTACGGGACCGCGGGCGGGGTGATGCCGGACTATCGAGATGTCCGCGACCGGATGCGGCAGATGATCACGGAAACAGGTGGTGGGCGATGAGACCCGTATTCACGAGACCGAAGGCTCTGAGCGATAGGACGACCCATTACTGCCCCGGATGCACCCACGGCGTGGTGCACCGGATATGCGCCGAGGTCATCGATGAGCTGGACATCGAGGACCGCATCGTGGGGCTGGCGCCCGTGGGCTGCGCCGTTTTCGCCTACGACTATTTCGATGTCGACTTTCAGCAGGCCGCCCATGGAAGGGCTCCCGCCGTGGCCACGGGGATCAAGCGTGTTCATCCCGATGCGGTGGTGTTCACCTACCAGGGTGACGGCGACCTGGCCTCCATCGGGGCTGCGGAGGTCGTGCATGCCGCCATGCGCGGCGAGAACATAACCGTGATTTTCATCAACAACGCGATCTACGGCATGACCGGTGGGCAGATGGCTCCCACGACCCTGGCGGGTCAGAGAGCCAGCACCGCACCGGCCGGCAGGGACCCCAGGCACGCTGGCCATCCCCTACAGGTGGTGGAGATGTTGGCCACCCTGCCCGGGGCCGTCTACCTGGCGAGGGTTTCCTGTCACGATGTCAGGCACACCATCGCCGCCAAGAAAGCCATCAAGAAAGCTTTTGAGGTGCAGCTTGCAGGCGGCGGTTTCTCCCTGGTGGAGGTTCTGTCGAACTGCCCGACCAACTGGGGCATGACCCCGGCTGAATCCCTGGAATGGGTCCGGGATAATATGATCCCCGTATACCCCCTGGGTGAGCTGCGCACGCCCGAGGGGGATGAATGACGTGAATCACGAGATACTGATGGCCGGTTTCGGAGGGCAGGGCATCATGCTCATGGGACAGATGCTCACCTATGCCGGGATGAAGGACGACCGGCACGTATCCTGGATGCCCTCGTACGGTCCCGAACAGCGCGGTGGAACGGCCAACTGCGGCGTGGTGATCTCCGACGAGCCCGTGGCTTCTCCGGTGGTGAGTGAACCCACGGTGTGCGTCGTCATGAACGAACCTTCCCTGGCCAAGTTCGCCGACTCCGTCAGCGAGGGAGGTTATCTCCTCATCAACGAATCCCTGATTCAGGGTCAAGTTGATCGTAACGACATTCAAGTGATAAGAATTCCCGTAACCGACGAGGCGGAGAAGGTTGGCAACGTACGGGTGGCGAATATGATAATGCTGGGTGCCTTGGCCGAGGCTACCGGGGTGGTGACCGTCGAGCAGCTGAAGGATGTTCTCAGCGACGTGCTCCCGGAAAGACGACATTCGTTCATTCCCATCAACATCAGGGCTCTCGAGCGAGGCGCCGAGCTGGTCTCCCGGTCGGACGGATGAGGAGCTCGGACGGGACCTGGGGAGCACAACACCGAGACCGGATCGGGAAGGCAGGGCAGGGGGAGAGAAATGGTGCCTGCAGACCGGGGCCGACTGCCGGAGGAAGTCAACGTCAGTGATCTTGAGGATTTGATATCGCAGCTATCGACCATCGACTCCTGTCGCGTCCTGTGCAACGAGTGGGGTGCGGTGGAGGAAATCCACGTCCTGGCGGATGACGCCAGGCATCCCAAGCAGATCGTCCGCGACATTGAGAGTGCCCTGGCGGCTCGCTGGGGCCTGCACGTGGATCACAAAAAGATCAGTGTGGCCCAGGTGGGCAGCACTAAGAGCCAGCCTGAGCCCCGGGGAGGCCCGGGTGCCGGGTTCTCCCTTGACAGCCTGAATCTTGTCAGCAGGCCGAGACGGCAGGAAGTCGAAGCTACGGTGGTCCTGTCCTACGGGAACGAGGAGGCCTCCGGCACAGCCACCGGGCCTCTTTCGCCCTCTCAGTACACGAGGGTGGCTGTTGAGGCGGCCCTGAAGGCGGTCAACGAGGCCCTCCCCGACGTGCACTTCGTGCAGCTGGAGGATATCAGGCGACTGGACATGAGCGCCGGCCCCGTCGTCACGTGCCAGCTGACCGTGGTGCGCCCGCGGGGAGACGTGGGGGTGGTCGTGGGTTCGGCGGCGGTTCACAGCGACGACTGGGCCCGTGCTGCCGTGGATGCGGTTCTGGCGGCGGCAAACCTGCGTTCATGGGGGAGTGACTCGGCCGGAGGTTGACCGATTATCCTGATGGTAGGTGATTTCTTGCCTCGGCCGTATGCGGTTGTTCCCGCCCGGGTGCTGCGAACGGAGATGCTTCACGAGAACCTGGTTCGCTGCGAGGTCTGCATCGAGGGTGTCCCCGGCACGTCTTTTGCCCTGAGCTACCCCGACCTGGTAGGACGGGTTAAAGCGGGTGATCGGGTCTCGCTGAATGCGACCGCCGTTGAGCTGGGCCTCGGCAGCGGGGGATTTCACTTCGTGATGCAGGGACCCCTAACCGCCGGCCCCCTGCCCCGGGCCCCCGGCCACATCATGAAGCTGCGCTACACACCGTGGCAGATCCGTACCCTCGCCGTGGAGGAGCCCGAATCACCCCATCATGACATCCTCGCCGACGCCGAGTCCCTGGACAACACACCCGTGGTCTGCATCGAGGTTCACAGCCAGCTCCTCCCGGTGGTTGCCGGGATCCGCTCGCAGGATCCAGGCCTGCGAATCGCGTACGTGATGACCGACGGCGGAGCCCTGCCCGCCTCCCTGAGTGCAGTGGTCGGCGCCCTTCGTGAAGCAGGATGGGTTGATGCCTGCATCACCGCCGGCAACAGCTTCGGTGGTGATTGGGAGGCGGTCAACGTTCACAGTGGGCTGCTGGCAGCGAGGTGGGCCCTCGGTGCGGACGTGGTGGTTGCCGGCATGGGGCCCGGCATCGTGGGAACGTCCACGCCCCTGGGGCACACCGGGCTTCAGCAGGCCGAGGCGGCCAACGCTGCGGTGTCCCTGGAGGGCAGGGCGGTGCTGCCTCTGCGGATATCCCTCGCCGATCCCCGTCCCCGTCACCGCGGTATCAGTCATCACACCCTGACGGTGCTGGGCCGCGCCGTTCTCGGAGAGGTGACCGCGGTGATGCCCGCCGAACTCGCCGGACAATGGCCGCTGTGGCGTCAGCTCGCCGACGCGGGAGTGCACCGCAGGCACTCCCTGGTGACCGTGGAGGGTTGTGGGGGAATCGACTTTTTGAGGGATGATGAGGGCTGGTGTGTGTGGAGGAAACTGCTGAGGCACATGGGGCGGGATCTGTCCAAAGACGGTGAGTATTTCCTCGCGGCCTCGGCGGCCGGACGGTGTGCCGGGCTGCTGAGGGAGAACGGGAAGGGAGACGATCGGGATGGGTCGTGATGTCATCGGTTCCGAGGAGAGGTTCGCCGGTAGGGTGATCCGGGTGCGCGTCGACCAGCTCGAGGGAGGCGGTGAGGTTGTCAGGCGGGAGGTAGCGGAGGTGGACGATGTCAGCTGCATACTCGCCCTGCGCACCCGCGGAGGGAGGCAGGAGGCCCTGTTAGTCGGCCAGTACCGCCATCCCGTGAGAGAAACCATGTGGGAGATTCCAGCAGGCCGCATAGACCGGGGAGAAGGTCCGCCCGACTGCGCGAGGAGAGAGCTGGCAGAGGAAACTGGGTACGACGCGGACGAGTGGCACTATCTCGGGGCTTTCTACTCATCGCCGGGATTCACAACCGAGTTCATCCACGCCTACGCTGCCTCGGGCCTCAGAAGGCTCGAGCGTCCTCCCGAAGGGGATGAAATGGAGATACGGACCCGCTGGTTCCCCCTCGACGAGATCTGCAGGGGAGGGTGCCGAGGCCGAATCCGGGATGCCAAGACCCTCGCCGCCGCCGCGCTGTACTCATCAGCGTGCGAATGATTTGCCCCCCGGGCAATACAATTATGTTAGAGCATCTGCTCTGAGACATCCCGAAGGGGGAACGGTGGCTTGAGGATCGCGGCGAGGAGGAAGGGCCGGCTGGGATCTCGGAGTCCCAGCGTGATCTACTCGAACACGGACATGCTCCTGTTGGATCACCTCCGACAGAACATGGCCCTGTATTTCTTCGTGCTCACGGTGCTGAGCGCGGGGGTGATCAGCGGGGCCATGGTCACAGGATCCCTTTCACCCCGGCAGGCTGACGAGCTCGCCGAATACACCCTCGGCTTCTTTCAGAGCCTCGAGGGAACGGAGGTGCCCGTCTCCGGGGGCGATATCTTCATCAGTTCCCTCACCACCAACGTGAAGACCCTCGGGGTCACCTTCATCCTGGGTTTCACGGTGATAGGTATGCCCCTGGTGGCGCTGATCGTGCTGGTACGGGGCTTCATCATCGGCTTCACCGTGAGCTTCCTCATCTTCTTGCAGGGGGGGATGGGCGTGGGCCTCGCCTGCGTTTCGGTTCTGCCCCAGAACCTGTTTCTCCTGACTGCACTCGCCTATTGCTCGGTCAGCGCCCTCTCCTATTCCCTCAGCATCCTTGCCGTCAGGCGCGGCATGGGCGGTCGTAAGGAGCTTTCCCCCATCGTCTACCTGATGAGGGGCACCATCGCCCTCCTCATTGCCACCGCCGGGGTGGCGGTGGAGAGCTACATCGTTCCCAGCCTGATGCGGCTTTTTGCCCCATATATGTAGATGATATGATGCAGAGGAAGGGTGGGCGTGTTGCGGCCGACGGACCCGCCGGTGTTGACATGCCCTTGCTGTCCCGCGGCCCAGGGATGAGGGCCGATATGACTGGCTAGCAGCGCCAGGTGTGTCGGTGCGATGCCACCACCGGCGCTTTCAGGATCGATCAC
Organism: Clostridia bacterium; assembly: GCA_003563755.1. The sequence continues at coordinate 6,823 of PWUB01000318.1, read as the reverse complement.
CCGGGGCGGCTCACCTGGTGGGGGTGTCCGCCCGCCGAGGGAGGTGGCGGTTCCGAGGACCTCTGAAGTGAAGGGTAAGGTTCAGGCTGCTTGCCGGCTGCGAAGTTACCCCAGAGAGGATGGTAGTATCATGAAGATCGGAGTCCCCAAGGAGATCAAGAGCAATGAGCACCGGGTAGCCCTGACGCCCGCTGGTGCGTCGACCCTGGCCGGTGACGGCCACGAGGTGTACATAGAAACGCAGGCCGGTTCGGGAAGCGGGTTCGCCGACGAAGCGTACGTGGAGGCTGGTGGGCGGATCTGCAAGGATGCCCCCAGCGTCTTCGAGACCGCAGATATGATCATGAAGGTCAAGGAGCCCCTGCAGCCCGAGTACGAGCTCATGCAGCCCGAGCAGATTCTCTTCACCTTCTTACACCTGGCGGCGGAGAAGGAACTCACCGAGGTGTTGATCGACAGGCGGGTTATCTCCATAGCTTATGAGACCGTCGAGCTGGCCGACCGAAGCCTGCCCCTTCTCATGCCGATGAGCGAGGTGGCCGGGCGAATGGCCACCCAGGTGGGAGTCGGGATCCTCGAAAAGCACCGGGGCGGAAAGGGCATCCTACTGGGCGGCATTCCCGGGGTCATGCCGGCCCAGGTGGTCATCATCGGAGGGGGAGCAGTGGGCACCAATGCGGCCAAGATGGCCGTCGGCCTGGGCGCCCAGGTGACGATACTGGATATCGATGCGGACCGTTTGCGCTACCTGGCCGACATCTTCGGAAACGCCGTGCAGACCCGGGTATCCAACCCCTACGTCATCGCCGAATGCGTGAGGGATGCGGACCTTCTGATCGGCGCGGTGCTGGTGCCCGGAGCGAAGTGCCCCAAGCTGGTGTCGGAGGAAATGGTCGCGAGCATGGGAGAGGGCTCGGCCATCGTCGATGTCGCCATCGACCAGGGCGGCTCGATCGCGACCATCGATCGGGTGACCACCCACGATGACCCCACGTACGTCAAGCACGGTGTCATCCACTACTCGGTGGCCAACATGCCGGGTGCTGTGCCGCGCACCTCGACCATCGGCCTGACGAATGCGACGCTGCCCTACGCCTGCCAGCTGGCAAACAGGGGTTGGAAACAGGCCATAAGCGGCGATCCAGCCCTGGCCAGGGGTGTCAACGTCCTCGACGGCAAGGTGGTGTACCGGGCGGTCGCCGAGGCGCACGAGATGCCCTACGTCGATCTGGCCGAGGTTCTCTGATTCAGAGTCGTATCACGGCCCGTCGCGGCAGGGGTGTTCGGGACCGGGGCGGGCCGACCGAGTTCGCCTTTTTTGTGATAGCAGCGACTCCTATAACATAAGCATTAGTCAGCGACGGTTATGGGAGGATCGATGCTGATGATACGCAGATCCCGGACCGGTGGGTTGGGGTCCCTGCTCCGCATAATACTGGTGCTTCTGATGATGACGCTGTTGGTGCCTAAGTTCTTGGCGATCATCCTGGAGTCGTTTTTCCCCGCACCGCCGTCCCCGGCGGATCCCCATGTGCGCGAGGTGTGGGCACCGGTACGGGTATCGACTCTGTGGGAAGAAATCGAGGTCTGGTGGCAGATGATACGGTTCGACCTTGAGCGCTACTACCGCGGTGAGTAAGAACGGCTTCAGACGGGAGGGGCACACATGGCTGATGCCGGTGTCATCCAGGAATTCATAGACTATCTCGGCGTTGAGCGCGGCCTCGCCGTCAATACACTGGAATCCTACGGGCGGGACCTGAGACAGTTCCTGCGCTACCTCAAGAGACGCAACGGGGAGGATCCCGATGACGAGGGAGATGAGCTCCTCATAGAAGGCGCCACCAGGGCCACCGTGGTGGCCTACGTGGTGTGGATGAGGGAGCGCGGTATGGCATCATCCACGATCGCCCGCCGCCTCGCCGCCATGCGCAGCTTCTACAACTTCATGGTGCAGGAGGACTACATGCCCAGAAACCCGGTCCGCGACGTGGAGGTTCCCAAGCCCGACAGGCGGCTGCCCGTGGTGCTGACCGTCGAGGAGGTGGAGCGGCTGCTGAGGCAGCCCGACCCCGGTGACGCCATCGGCATGCGGGACCGCGCGATCCTGGAGCTCCTGTATGCCACAGGTCTCAGGGTTTCGGAGCTGGTGGACCTGGACCTGGAGCACATCGACACCGTCAGGCGTCAGCTGCGGTGCATAGGCAAGGGGGACAAGGAGCGCATGGTGCCGATGGGCAGTCTATCCGCCCAGGCCGTGCAGAGGTACCTGGATGCGGGACGGCCGCGGCTGCTCAGGGATGTGCGTGAGAGGGCCCTCTTCGTCAACAACCACGGCCGGCGTCTGACCCGCCAGGGCGTGTGGAAGATCGTCAAGCGACACGGTGCGAGTGCCCGCATCAAGAAGAAGATCACCCCCCACACCCTGAGGCACTCCTTCGCCACCCACCTCCTGGAAAACGGAGCGGACCTGCGGTCTGTCCAGGAAATGCTGGGTCATGCGGACATTTCCACGACCCAGATATACACCCACCTCACCGGAGGTCACCTCAAGGACGTCTACTCCAGGGCTCATCCCCGAGCCTGAGCCCGGGCGGGCGGCGATGACGTATCAACAGCTTCCCGCCACATCATACTTCTTAGTGAAAGGAGTGATGATCATGGGCAAAACGCTTGGGTGTGTGATCCTTGTGGCGTCCATGATGGTGCTCGCCGTCGGATCCCCGGTGGCGGCGATGGTGGGCGATGTCGAGGTGTCCGCTCCATCGGTGTACCTGGTGGACGCAGCCACGGGCATGGAGCTTTACGCAAGGGGCGCCCATGAACGCCGGGCGCCAGCGAGCATGACCAAGATAGCCACCCTCGCCGTGGTATTTGATGCACTGGCGCAGGGAGGTATAGCCCTCGATGACGTGGTGGTGGCCAGTACCCGCGCCCAGGGCATGGGGGGGTCTCAGATATACCTGGAGGCGGGCGAAGAGATGAGCGTCGAGGAGCTGATCCTCGCCGTTTCCATATCGTCGGCCAATGATGCCTCGGTGGCCCTGGCGGAACACGTCTCGGGCAGCGTGGAGGCCTTCGTGGATGACATGAACGCACTGGCCTCGCGCCTGGGGCTGGAGGACACCAACTTCACCAACCCCCACGGACTGGATGATCCCGACCACTATTCATCGGCCCACGATATCAGCCAGATCGCAAGGTACCTCGTGACGCGTCATCCGCGGGCCACCGAGTACTCCGGGATCTGGGACCACTGGCTGCGCGAGGACACGGATGACCCCTTCTGGCTCACCAACACCAACCGCCTCATCGGCCAGTACCCGGGCATGGACGGCCTGAAGACGGGCAAGACCGATGAATCCCTGTGGTGCCTGAGCGGGACGGCCCGGAGGGACGACACCCGGCTCATCGCCACCGTGATGGCCGCACCCACCTCGGCGGAACGGTTCGACGATGTGGCCAGGCTCCTGGATGCCGGGTTTGCCGCCGTCGAGACCGTGGTGCTCGTCGAGCCGGGGCAGGCGGTGACGACGGTTCGCGTCTGGGAGGGTGTGAGGGAGCACGTTGCCCTCACCGTGGCCAGCCCGGCGATCGTGACCGTCCCCCGCGGGAGGAAGGACGAGGTGGGAGTGGGGGTGCTCCTGGAGGACGAGGATCTGGTCGCACCGGTGTCCGGTGATCAGACGGTGGGGATGATACGGCTGGAGATGGACGGACGGACCCTCGGTGAGTTCACCCTGGTGCCCGCGGAAAGTGTCGAACGGTGCAGCCTGTGGGTTCTCTTTGTCAGACTCCTGCAGAGACTGTGGTTCGTGCGCTGAGAAGGGAGGAATCGCCTGCGGTTTGAAGAAAGTTCCTCCTCGGTGGGTCCTGAGTACGGGGCCCTCTGGGAGGAGTTGACCGCACGTGAAGACGAAATATCGGTGGCACGGGCGCTGGTTGGCCCTGGAGCTGGCGGGGGAATTCGACCTCTGGGCAGCGCCGGCGTTCAGGGAGGCGGTGGAATCTGCTCACCGGGATGATATGGCCGGCCTGGTGGTCGACGTGAGCGAGGTGTCCTTCATGGACAGCTCCGGGCTGGGAGCCCTCCTCGGCTGTTATCGGCGGATGCAGGCGGAGGGCAGGGGCTTTGCCCTGGCCGCTCCGTCGCACCGGCTGAGGGAGGTCCTGGGCCTGTCGGGGCTCGACCGTACGATCGAAGTCTTCCCTTCCGTGGATGATGCCCTCGACGCCGGGCCCCGGGAGGGAGGAGACGATGAATAGCGCTGCAACAGCCTGCAACTACATGTGGTTGATCCTTCCCGCCCGGGCGTCGAACCTGGGGCTGGCCAGGGTTTCACTGGCCTCCTTTGCTGCCGGGTGCGGCCTCACCCTGGCGGAGGTGGACGAGCTCAAGCTGGCCGTCTCCGAGGCGGTGTCAAACGTGATTCTTCACGCCTATCCGGACGGGACCGAGGGCGAGGTGTGCCTGTTCGCCCGCGTGAAGGACGATGCTCTGATCATCCAGGTATCCGATTTCGGCTCAGGGATCAGTGATGTTGACCGGGCTCTGCAGGGAGGTTACTCCACCCTCGAGGAGAGGATGGGGCTGGGGTTCACCTTCATGGAGTGTTTCGCCGACGAGATATCGGTCAGCTCCGATGTCGGCGAGGGCACCAGGGTAGTGCTCGTAAAATCCCTCACCGACGGTGCGGATCGCTGTCACCCCGCACAATCTTGAGGTGCGGCCGCGTGGCTGGTTGTGGCTGCACCGATGATGCTCGGCTGTTTGCACGCATGGCCCGCGGGGACGACGAGGCCCGTGAGCGCCTGCTGCGCCGTCACCACCGCCTGGTCAAGGCCCTCGCTCACAGGTTCTCGGTGCCCGATGCAGAGCGAGAGGACCTGGTCCAGGCCGGTACCCTGGGGCTGATCCAGGCCGTGGACAGGTTTGATCCCGAGCGCGGTTACGCCTTCAGCACCTATGCGGTCCCCCTGGTGCTGGGGGAGATGAGGAAGCTCTTGCGTCAAAAGGGGGCCGTCAGGGTGTCCCGCCGGGCCCGGGACCTCGTCAGGCGCGTCCGCGAGAAACAGGGGGAGATCGCCGCCCGGCGGGGAGAGGTCCCCTCCATCATGGAGGTGGCGCGGGAGATCGGTATAGACCCCGCCGAGGTGGTCTGGGCCCAGGAAGCGGTGAGATCTCCCGTCCCCGTCGATGATATCGCCGCCGGACGATGGAGCGAGGCCGACCACCTGGAGACCATGAGCCTTCACGACGCGGTGCAAAAGCTGGATCCCCGCCTGCGCGAGGTCGTCACCCTCCGCTTCTTCCAAGACCGAACACAGCAGCAGACGGCCGAGGCACTCGGAGTGTCCCAGGCCCATGTCTCCCGCCTCGAGAAGGAAGCCCTTTCCTGGCTCCGCAGGCTGCTGCGCTCCTTCTAGGTAGGACCTCTCCGCCCTTTTCCTCCTGCATGCTGACCCCCGCAGTGAGCCATAATACCGGTGGATACTCACAGAGTCGGGGGTGATGATATGAGCGTGGTCAAGGTGCTGGAGCTGGTCGGCGAATCGAGGCACGGCTTCCAGGATGCGGTGGAGCAGGCGGTGAAAAGGGCCTGCCAGACGGTCGACGGGATCTCCGGAGTCGAGGTGGTCAACCTGACCGCTGACGTCGACGGCGAGGACATCGTCGAATACAAGGCCAACATCAAGGTCGCCTTCGCGGTGAAGACACCGAAGGCCCATCTTTGATAGATGACGCGTGGTCTCTGATGCGGCCGGGCTGTGCCCGGCCCCATTGCTTGGTGGGACGGACTGGGTATCATGCGACCGGGATACAGGGAGATCGAAAAATACCGTCAGCTGCGCGCCCAGCATCAGCCCCGGGTTTCTGTCCTCAGAAACACCGTGGCGGCGTTCTTCGTCGGGGGCGCCATATGTACCGTGGGGCAGCTGTTCTACGAGCTTTACACGTGGCTGGGCCTCAGCCCCTCCGAGGCCGGGGGGCCCCTGGCCGGGACCATGATATTCCTCGGTGCCTTCGCCACGGGCCTGGGCATATACGACCGGCTGGGGGAGTTCGCCGGGATGGGAGCGGCGCTGCCCATCACCGGGTTCGCCAACGCCATCGTGTCGCCGGCCATGGAGTTCAAGCGGGAGGGACTAATCCAGGGCGTCGGCGCCCGGATGTTCGAGGTGGCGGGTCCGGTCCTGGTCTACGGCCTGAGCATATCTTTCATCATCGGGCTGATACGTTTCTTCCTGCGAGCATACTGAAGGGGGACCGAGGATGACCCTGGGATCTCCACCGACGATCAACACCATCCCTTTGAAGTCAGAGCCTCGGATCCTGAGCTGCGCGGCGGTGGTCGGCCCCAAGGAGGGTGAGGGGCCCCTGGGAGGGTACTTTCACAGCATAGCCTCGGACAACCTGGTGGGCGAGTCCAGCTGGGAGAAGGCCGAGAGGGCCCTTCTCCTGGCCAGCGCCGCTCACTGCCTCGAGCGCGCGGGCCTGGAACCTGACCGGCTGCAGGCGCTCTTGGCCGGGGACCTCCTCAACCAAATAGTGTCCTCGGGATACGCCGCCCGTGAGTTCAACGCACCCTTCTTGGGCCTGTACGGGGCCTGCTCAACCTTCGCCGAGGCCCTGATCCTGGGGGCCGTACTGGTGGACGGGGGCTACCGGGATCCCGTCCTGTGTGCCACCAGCAGCCACCACTACACGGCGGAGAGGCAGTTCCGCATGCCGACGGAGTTTGCGGCCCAGAGGCCTCCCCAGTCACAGTGGACGGTGACCGGCGCCGGATCCTGCCTGCTCACGGCCTCCGCCCCGCAGCAG
>PWUB01000191.1 GCA_003563755.1 Clostridia bacterium | reverse complement strand
CTGGGAGACATCACCGCCCTGGTCAACAACGCCGCCGTGCTGGACCTGTGCCCCTTTGAAGAGACGAGCCCACAGACCTGGTACCGGGCCTTCGATGTGAACCTGCATCCCGCCTACCACGCCATTCGCTACTGTTATCCGAGGATGGTGCAGCGCGGTGACGGCAGCATCCATAATGTCTCCTCGGCGGCGGGCTGGAAGGGCTTCGCCGATGAGACCGCGTACTGCAGCACCAAGTTCGCCCTGGAAGGATTGAGCAGGGCCCTGGCCGCGGAAGCCGCGCCGAAGGGCGTGCTCGTCACCATGTCCTCCCCGGGCGTAAAAACCAAGCCGACCTCCGTGACCCAAAAAGACCTGGGCGAACTGCCCAGGGAGCAGACCAGCTGGTGGGTGGACCCCGTCCTCATGGGCGAGGCCTTCGCCTATTTTGCCTACACCCGGGCCCTGGAGCTGGCCGGACGCCGCTACGACCTGTACCGGGTGTCCGAGCTCGTACGACAGGAGGATTCCCTCGACCTCGATGTGCAGAGGGTCCTCAGCCTGTCGGAGGAGTAGCCGTACGCCGGAGGTGATGTCAGGACATCGCCGGGGGTCTGATCAATATCAAGGGTGGCTGGCGGAAAGTGAGCACTCCGGGCCTGGTTCGGGGGCGACTCCGCAGCCTGCCCGATCTGGTTGCATGAGGTTCCTATACAGAACAGCGGTAGGTGAAGACAGGGCTTTCGGCCAGCACCGGGGACCTTGCCCTATGTGCTGATACCTGCGGACTGCGATCCGAATGGGCTGTAGAGGCTCCTTGGTGGGCGTCAGTGCCGCAGTGTATTGGGTGTCCGTCATCCCTTGAGTGTGTCTTGCGGCAGCAGACACACCGTCTGCCTGCGCTCCTGGACGACGGGTGGTTCTGAGTGTCCATTTCGTCACCAAAGAGTTAGTGTTTTGCAATCTGGTTCCATGGATTTCAACATGGGGATCGATCATAGTGTGGCTAGGTGCAGAGAATTTTTCCCGGGAGGGGATGATCGATTTGATGAGCCGCAGGTGGGCTGTACAGGTGATCGGCTTGTTGGCGGCGGTGTTGTTGTTGGGCTCTCAGGGTGCCGGGAGTGCCCTGGCGACGGAGGTGGACTGGGAACTGGTGGATGCTGCCGAGCTGCCCGCGGAGGTGGCCACCTGGGTGGAGGATCGGCACGCTGAGCGAGGCGTCTACGTGTTGCCTGCCGGAAACACTCGCTATCTACTGGTGGCCTGGGGCGAAAAGCCCAGCGGTGGCTATGCACTCAGCATCGAGCACCTGGGGCAAGCCTACACGGGCGGCCTCACCGCCACCGTACAGCTGACGGCTCCGGGTCCGGATGAACAGGTGACCGATGCTCTCACCTATCCGCATCAGCTGGTGCGGCTGCCGCCGGGTGAGGACACGATCACCGTCAACTTCATCGGCGATCCCTGGTTCGGTGACGCCCTGGGTGCGCCCCGCGATGATGACCCCCTGGTGATGATGCGGGTCGAGGGGGACCCGATCCCCAATCCGGTAGTGATCTGGGGGCGGGCCCGGGTGTGGGAGGCCACCTTCATACTGGTGATTGAGGACGGCCACCATCACCTGGCCGAGGAGGTCATAACCGTGGCCACCGGGGGACCGGAGTGGGCGGAGTTCGCGGTGGTACTCACCCTGGGCGAGTTCAGTAGCCCGTCGGGGATGGCCATTGCCTCCTATGAAGACGCCCGCGACGGCAGCATCGTCGAGGTGGCGACAATACCGGTGACCTTCGGCGCTGTCTCCCGGCCCTTTGCGGACGTGCGTCGACACTGGGCCGAGGGCTCCATCCGCCGGGGTATCTGGGATGGTTTCATCCATGGTTATCCAGATGGGACCTTCAGGCCGGAAAAGCCCGTGAGCCGGGCCGAGTTTATCAAGCTGTTGGTGGCCGGCCGTGTCGGCGATGCCCTACCCTCCTATGCCCCCGAGGACCTGCCCTTCCTGGATGTGCGGACGCACTGGTCGGCAGACTACGTCGGCTGGGCTCTCGAGCAGGACTGGATTTCACCGGATTACATCGGGGACGCCATGGATCCTGACGGCACCATATCACGCCAGGAGATGGCCTTCCTTGCTGTTCGGGCCGCTGGCCTGACGAGTTCAGAAAGCAAACCGGACTTCATCGACGCGGCGGACATCGACCAGGGATATTCCGGCTACGTGGCCGCTGCCGCGCAGCACGGCCTGTTGTTCGGATACCCGGATAACACCTTCCGTCCGGACGCGGGCCTGAGGCGCTCGGAGTCCGTGGCCGTGATATGGAGAGTCCTGGCACGTTAGGGGGCGAGGCCGTCATGCCCCTCACGTTCACCTTCGACCGGGATGCCGGGGGGTGGAGCGGGGGTTTCACCGACCTGCCTGTGGATTCACAGAGCACATCTGTGACCCTGAGTTCGGTCACACCGCCCTGCCCCGATCCCGGGGGGAGACTGCGGGCTCATGCTCAGCGGCATCAACACCAGCGACGATATCTTCATGTAAGCCAGGAACCAGTCGGCGTGGCCGATGTGCCCGCAGGGAACTGCACATTCGCAGTGAGAGCCGTGCGCCCATTGCGAGCCAGGCCGCATCTGGCTGAGGATTCAGCATCTCTGGGGCGCGATGTGATGCGGGGAAGGGCCAGGGCCAGCAGCCGGCCTGACCCGGGTTGAGTAACGGGTGTCTGTGCGAAAGGTGATCGAACCGCCGGGTGCGGACCCGCACGCCCGGTGGTGTGGGGGGGAGGCGGCGCGGGCCGCCTCCCCCTTCATGATCAGATGTGACGCTCCAGCCAGGCCTCCATGGCATTGAATCTCTGCAGCCGTTGCGACGGCTTTCCGATGATGCTGAATACGTGGCTGCATCCCGGGAACCGGATCATGGCTGTCTCTACGCCGCGCCTTTTCAGGCAGGCGAAGACCTGTTCGCCCTGCTCGATGGGGCACCGCCAGTCGTCCTCACCGTGGATGACGAGGGTCGGGGTGGTGCAGTTTGCGATGTACTTGATGGGGGAGTGCTCCCACAGGTTCTCGGGATCATCCCATATGGAACCCGGGATCTCGAACTCGAGGAAGTGGGTCCCGATGTCGCTGGTTCCGTAGAAGCTGAGGAGGTTGCTCACGCACATCTCGGTGATGGCCGCCGCGAAGCGGTCGGTGTGGGTGATCACCCAGTTAGTCATGAAGCCCCCGTAGCTGATGCCGGTCACCGCCATGCGGTCGGTGTCGACGTAGCCGCGGTCGATGATCTCGTCCACTCCCGCCATTATATCCAGGTAGTCCAGGCCGCCCCAGTCTCCCACGCAGGCCGAGGTGAACTCCTGCCCGTAGCCCCCGGATCCGCGGGGGTTGGTCAACAGGACGACCCTCCCGGCGGCGGCGCGGGACTGGACCTCCCCGCTGAAGACGTTTCCGTAGGTTCCGTGGGGTCCACCGTGGATGTAAAGGATGAGGGGGTACTTCCGCTCCGGGTCAAAATCGGGCGGAAGGCAGACGAACCCCTCTATGGGCAGGCCGTCCGGGCCGCGGTAGTGAACTCGCTGATAGGGCTGGGTGTGAATCTCCTCCATGACCCCGGTGTTGAACCCGGTGCGGCACAGCGGTTCCCCATTTTCGCCGTCGACGAGGGGTAGTTCCCATATCTCTCCCGGCTTGGTCGGGTCCTCGCGGACGAACCACAGGGTATCGGGACCGGCGCCGAGGCATCCGATGGCCCCGCTGGAGCGCGGCATGAGGTTGTCCACCTCCGCCTCCTGCAGCCCGTCGAGCTCGGCGCGGAAGGGATACACGTCACCCTGGTCCGCGGCGGTGAAAAACACCCGCGAGGAGTCGGTGCTCCACACCGGGGCCATGCCCATG
>PWUB01000096.1 GCA_003563755.1 Clostridia bacterium | reverse complement strand
TCGAGGGGGTGCCCGCCCGCCGTGACGTCACTCATATCGCAGTGCCTGTATGGGGTCTAGTTTCGCGGCCTGCACGGCCGGGTAAACACCGAAGAACAAACCGACTGCAGCCGAGAATCCGAAGGCAAGGAGCACGCTCGCAGGTGTTATCGCGGCACTCAGACCGAAGCTCCGGATGATACCCGCGAGGGAGTAGCCTGCGAGCACTCCCAGGGTTCCTCCTCCCAGGCTGAGAACCACCGATTCGACGAGAAATTGGATGAGGATGTCGCGCTGGCGTGCACCCACCGCCTTGCGGATGCCGATTTCACGGGTTCTCTCCTTGACCGACACCAGCATTATGTTCATGATCCCAATGCCGCCCACCAGCAGCGATATGCCGGCGATGGAGGCGAGCATTATGGTGAAGGTGCCGGTGATGGCGGTTGCTATGTCCAGTATCTGGCTCTGGCTGGTGACCATGACCGAATCCGACCTGCCTGTGCGAACCTCGAAGATCCTTGCAATGTGGCTGGCCGCCAGGTCAATGACCTCGGGCCCCTTCGCCTGTGCGTAAAGCATACTGACCCGGTCGGTGCGTGCCACGCGCTGAAGGGTGGTGATGGGCACCATGATGATATCATCGTGGTCAGCACCCATGTGACTCCCCTGTTCCTTCAGAACACCTATCACCGTGAACCACTGATCCCTGATCAGTATCCTCTCGCCCAGGGGCCACCGGCCGGCGAACAGCTCCTCCACGACCGTCTGCCCCACCAGTGCAACCCTGTTTCGAGACTGCAGATCGGAGTCAGTGAAGAAACGTCCCGCCGAAAGCTCGGCCTGGCTGATCTCGCTGTATCCAACTCCCACCCCGTCAACAGAGGTCCGGTAAGAACGGTTTCCCCATCGGATGTCGAGGTTGCCGCGGAGTACGGCCACCGCGCGCTCGAGTGCCGGCACCCGGGCCTGCAGCTCCTCGGCATCGGCGATAGTCAGACGGGTTCCCCCTCGTGGGGTCACGATTATCGCATCGGTTCCCAGTCGGTCGATCTCACGGGTTATATCCTCCTGGGCACCCTGGCCTACAGAGATGAGTGTGATGACCGCCCCTACGCCTATGACCACGCCCAGCGTGGTGAGGGCTGAACGCAGCACGTTGCTCGTAATGCCCTTCCAGGCGGTTCGCATTCCCTGCAGGAGGTTCAACGGGCGCCCCCCTCTCCGGGGCCGAGCTGATCATCAACCATCTCACCGTCGAAGAGGCGGATCACGCGGCGGCAGTGGGCAGCCACATCATCTTCATGGGTCACCACGATGACGGTCATGCCGCCCTTGTTGAGGCCCTGTATCAGCTGCATCAGCTCTTCCTGGGCCACGCTGTCCAGGTTTCCCGTGGGTTCGTCGGCGAGGAGCAGGGAGGGATCGGTGGAAAGGCTGCGGGCAATGGCCACTCTCTGCTGCTGCCCGCCCGAGAGCTGATTGGGACGGTGATGCATGCGGTCGGCCAACCCCACCCGCCCAAGGGCATCCTCGGCCCGCTGCACCCGCTCTCTCGAACTCATGGGACGGTAGGTGAGGGGAAGGATCACGTTCTCGACGGCCGTCAGCGAAGGAAGCAGGTTGAAGTCCTGGAAAACAAACCCGAGGTACCGGTTGCGGAGCCGTGCCAGGTCGTCGTCGCTCTGCGATCCCACGTCCCTACCTTCCAGGAGATATTCACCGGAGGTAGGACGGTCCAGGCAACCGATGATGTGCATCAGCGTGGACTTGCCGGAACCGGACGGACCCATGATAGCGACCATCTCACGACGCTGTACTTCGAAGCTCACACCGCGCAGCGCGTGGACTTCAACTTCACCCATGTCGTAGATACGGTGAATGTCCCGTAGGTCTATGACCGCTTGCATCGGACCGTCACCTCTGTCCTATGAAGGGGATGGTGCCCCTGCTTACGAGGGCTATGACCACTTCCTCACCCTCGTTCAGCCCAGAAAGAATCTCAGTGACGGCACCGTCCGAAAGCCCCGTCTCCACCTGCCGGTTTTCCAGCCCGTCCTCCGTCACCACGCGAACGGTACTCTCCCCGTCGGCAGTGATAACGGCCTCGGCCGGAACCACCAGAACGTCCGTCCTTCGGGCCACCTCGATTTCCGCGCTGGCGGTCATACCCTCCCTGAGCTGGGGATGAGGCGGTATATGAATCTCGACGGGATACGACGCTACACCTCCCGCTATGACTGCCACCTGTGCAATGGAGATGACTTCGCCCTCCATCCTTAACCAGGGTAGGGACTCGTATGCTACCTGGGTCATGAGTCCTTCTACCACCGGATCGATCTCAAGCTCATCGACTTCGATGGTAACCCGGAACGAACGTCGATCGGAGATTGACAGCAGGGGGGTACCCGCGCTGATGGTGTCGCCGCGTTTGACCATGACCTGCGAGATTTCTCCCTGTATGGGGGCGGTCACCGTGAGGTCATCGAGGGCCCTGCGGTTCCTATCCAGGGCCATTTCGGACTGCCTAACCCTGAGCATCTGCTGGGTGACTGCGATGGAGTACGAGGGAGAGGCAATGGTGATCAACCCACGCCCGGCCTGCACACGCTGACCCTCATCAGCGAGCACACTCTCCACCCTACCGCTGATTTCGGCGTGCACTCGAACGGTCGGCGGATCCACGATCTCGCCCCTCCGCTGTATTGCACCGCTCGCGAAGCTGACATCCGCCGTGTGGCCGCCTCGAAGAAGACCCGCCGGGTTATCGATGATGACTGTGACGCGCACCATGGCCACATGCTCCTCCGGTACGGGTTCGGGGGCCACTTCATGTACCACCCCGATGTGCGATCCCGCAAACTGGTGCAGATACACCGTGGCTTCGCTTCCCCTTTCTATCTGGTCCGATTCCGCCGGTGTGACCCTTACCAACAGGTGGGCGCGGCTGTCGTCGGCGATCTCAGCGACGAGCATTCCGGTGGTCACGCGGTCACCCTCGGCCACCCCCAGGTTCCGGAGCCTGCCTGACGCTGGAGCTTCTATGCTGGTGGCCCTGAAAAGATCATCGGGCAGGGGATCATCCGGTCCCACGCCGAGTAGGTCTCTCAGGGAAAGCCGGGCAGACTGAAGATCCAGCTGGCTCCGTTCGTATTGATACTGAACGTCCTCGTTGACGAGGACGATCAGCTCGTCGCCGGGGTGTACCTGGTCACCGACGGACACGTCGATGCTCACGACCTCCCCGCCCACGCGTGCCGCAACGCTCCGGCTCTGTCGAGATTCCAGGTGCCCTGAACCCGATACGGTTGCCACCACGTGGCCGATGCGGGCGAAGTCGGTCACGTACTGCTGGGATCCTGCTGCCTGCAGCTGCGCCCTGGCGCGGAGGTAGCCCAGGCCGCCGATAATTAAGACCAGGACGAGAAGCGGTATCAGCCATTTCCGTTTACGCATTCCTCAACCTCCTCAGCTTCCGGGTCTTGTCTTCTTGTAATGCCGTGTACCAAAAACTCCATCACAGATTCCACCAGGTCGTCGTGCTGGCTCTCTGTGCAGTGCAGCATCAGCTCATCAACCATTCCCACGAAGGCCTTGGCAGCCAGCTCGGGTGATCTCATCGCCAGCTCACCGGTGCCGACTCCCTTTCGCATGAGATCTGATATGACCCGGTGATGCTGCCGGCGCCAGCCGAGCAGTCTGCGGCGACATTCGGCAGTAACACCCTGTTCCCAGAGGCTCAGCATGAGGTCTTGAAAGTGAGGGTTCGTCTCGACAAACCGGGTCCGCATGAGCACGATCTCCCGGAGCTGGGCCAGGACAGAAGCATCGGTGTTCACGATCGCCTTCAACTGGTTTATGTACTGGCGGAGAATGTGCTCCAGGAGAGCCTCAAATAGGCTTTCCTTGCTCGAGAAGTGCCAGTAGACGGTCCCCTTCGCCACCCCCGCCTCGCGGGCAATGTCGTCCACGGTGCAGGAGTGATAGCCGTTCTTTGCGAAAAGCCGCATCGCTACCTGAAGAATCCTCTCCGGTGTGTTCACTGTATCCTTCCCCGTCGATGGAATGGACTGACTGGTCAGTCGAGATGTAGTGTACACCACCCGGACCAGGTGGTCAATGCGTGCCGCCCGGGTCATACGGGTCTCTAACACTGGGCCGGGGTCCCCGCGCTATCTGTGTAACGTGGGATGCGGCTTTGGATATCGTCGGGATGCCTGGAGCTTCGGGCAGTCCCGCCCCGCGTTCGGGTTGTATCCGGACGCCCTTGGCCTACCACCGGGCACCCCCCGAATCCGACTCCGCCGGAAAGGTAGTCAGCAGACGGCTCCTTGGACGCTCGAACTCCCGCCCTCGGAGCCCCTCCACGCTCGTGGACGAGATCCCGTACTCAACGAGATGCTGGAGCAGTTTATCGTTACTGTTGTCTTGGCAGCAGAACAGTGCGGCATGCTCCTGCCGCGCCACACGTCCTTGGAGGCCGAGAGATACCGTAACCGAAGTTGGTCTGCGGGAAGGGGTCTGAGCATTACATATTCCGCTAAAGTTTCCTGGCGGTATGCCGATAGTAATGGTGAGGGAGAGAAGCGATGACGCCGCAGTCCCGAGTACGGAAGCAGCCGATACCGCGGCGTCAGCGCCACAAAACCACTTAGGAGGATGATGACGATGAGGATTCAGACCAACATTGAGTCCTTGAACGCCTACCGGAATCTTAACACTACCAACCGCGCGATGTCGAGGTCACTAGAGCGCCTGTCTTCGGGATTCCGCATCAACAGGGCCGCCGACGACGCCGCGGGGCTGGCCATCTCCGAGAAGATGCGCAGCCAGATCCGGGGTATCGGGCAGGCGGTACGCAACGCCCAGGACGGGATCTCGCTGATACAGACCGCCGAGGGAGCATTGAACGAGACCCACGCCATCCTGCAGCGGATGCGGGAGCTGGCGGTGCAGGCGGCGACGGAAACCTACGAAGCGGGTGACGTGGCGACGCTGCAGGAGGAGATCACCGAGTTGGTCGAGGAGCTGGACCGCATAGCCAACAACACCGAGTTCAACCAGAAGACACTGCTGGACGGAAGTCTCACCTTGGAAGGTGAGGGTGAGGGCCTGACCATCCACATAGGGGCCAACGCAGGTCAGTCCATAGTGGTCGGAATCGACGATATGAGCGCGAGCGAACTTGGCATCGACATGGTTAATGTTGCCGAGGATGCTGGCGCTGCCATCACCGCCATCTCCGCGGCCATAGATGACGTATCCAGCCAGCGGTCCACCCTGGGTGCGGTGCAGAACCGCCTGGAGCACACCATCACCAACCTGGAGGTGGCGGCGGAGAACCTCACAGGCGCCGAGTCGAGGATCAGGGACGTCGACATGGCGGCCGAGATGATGGAGTTCACCAAGAACCAGATCCTGACCCAGGCCGGTGTTGCCATGCTGGCGCAGGCAAACATGGCTCCCCAGGCAGTGCTGCAGCTGCTGGGCTAGATCCACACTTCTGAATGCTGCACATCGCGGGGCGGGTCACCGGTATGCCAGGTGACCTGCTCCTGATTCAGAGAGGTGCTTTACATGCGGATCGAGCGAGTGGACATCAGCAGAAGAACCCGGGCCACCGAAGGGCTCCCCCGTGAGGACGATGCCCGCCGCACTGAGCGTGGCTCCCCTCGCCCGGCGATTCCGAAGGCCCGCGCCGCCGGCGACAGCCGAGAATGCATCGAAGGTCACGTGCACCGATTGAACGAGACTCTACGCACCTTTGATAAGAGGTTGAGGTTCAGAATCCACGAGTCGACGGAGCGCCTCATCGTCCGGGTAGTCGATGCCGAGACGGAGGAGGTGCTCCGGGAGATCCCCCCGGAGGAGGTTCTCAAACTGGCGGCGCACATCGAGGAAATGGTCGGACTCATCATCGATGAGAGGATCTGAGGTGACATCAGATGATATCGGGCGTATCCTTCGGGGGGCTTGCCTCCGGTCTTGATACAGAGGAGATCATAGCCAGCCTACTTCACCTGGAGCGGGCACCGATCCGGCAGCTGGCGGCCAGGGTCAATGCCAAGGTGGCCGAGCGCGAGGCCTGGCAGAAGGTCAACATGATGCTTTCTCAACTGGACAGTACCCTGGGAGGCCTCCGCGACAGCGTTACCTTCGCCGGCCGCACCGCCGTCTCGTCCCGTGAGGACCTTCTCAGCGCCTCCGCCGATCCTTCGGCTGCCCAGAACACCTACGAGATAGAGGTGCTCCAGCTGGCCCGGGCGCACCGAGTAGCCTCGGCGCGCTTTGCTTCCGCTGTTGACCCCCTGGGCCTGTCCGGGTCCTTTAACATAGATGGCACCGTCATGGAGGTGGGGGAGGACAGCTCGCTGTCGGGAATCCGTGATTTGATCAACGCCTCCGACGTGGGTGCGGCGGCCTCGATCATCGACAACCGCCTGGTTGTCACCAGCGACACCTCCGGATACTCCGGGCGTCTGCAGATTGAAGACGGTCCCGAGGGCATTCTTGTCCAGCTGGGAATCATGACGGAGGTTGTGGCTGTGGTTGAGACCACGGATGAGGCCGTCGGGGCGATTGCCGCGTCGGACGAAGGGATACCCTACACTGCCTCTCAGCTGGCCGAACCGGTTGAGGTTGCCGGAAGCGAATACCGCTATGCCCTGCACGGGGAGGAGGGGGTGGTTGCTCTCAGCGTGGACGGCTCGGCATACGTTCCCCTGACTGCGGCAGTGCAAGTGTCGGAGCTGGAGGGTGCCGAGATGGAGGATGCTGAGTTTATCTTCGAATCGCCCGTTCACTCCGGAACCGTTGTGGCGACGCTGGGGGACGATACCCTGGTATTGTCAGCGTGTTCCGTCGCCCGCGAGGTATCAGCGCCCGCCGACGGGCACTTCACCATCGACGGCCTCGAGGTGACAACGACGGTCAACGCAGGTATAGACCACGTTATCGAGGGGGTGAGCATCAACCTCCTGGGGGCTTCCGTGGGCACACCCATCACCCTTCACGTATCCAGGGATGATGAGCGTTCACTGGCGGCCGTCCGGGACTTCGTCGACGGGTACAATGCCGTGCAGGGTTACCTCGGCCAGCTCGGAGCCCGGGCCGGGATCCTTCAGGGTGATGGTACGTTGATGAGGTTGCAGACCAGGCTGAGACAACTTGTCACCTCGCCCGTACAGCACGAGGGCAGCGGCTTCACCCAGGTCGCCCAGCTGGGGATCCAGGTGGACCGGCACGGCCTGATGTCTCTGGATGAGGCGGCGCTTCGCGCGGCCCTGGAGGCGGACTCCGACGCAGTCCATGAGGTCTTCGGGGCATCCGCGACTGAACACTCGGCCGGGGGGGTTGCTCAACGACTCTCCGACAGCTTACACGGCTACCTCCGCTCGGGCGACGGCCTTCTCACGCAGAGGGATCGGCTGTACGAGAGGATGCTGAGGGATTTCGATGATCGCAGGGAGTTTCTCGAAAGGCGGGTGCTGCGCCGGGAGGATAGTCTGCGCCGGCAGTTTGCCGGCCTCGAAAGCATGCTCTCCACCATGCACAGCCAGGGCCAGTGGCTGGAGGCCCAGATACAGAACCTGAACTCCATCAGCAGGAGCGGCCAATGAGGGGCATCGATGCTGCATGTACGCTGGTTCGCCGGTACTTAGAGATTACTCGAGATCTGGCAAGGACCATCGGAGACGAAGACGTGGAAACAGCCTCTCAGCTGTTGGGCGAGAGGGAGGCACTGCACGGGGTCATCCAGACCGAACTCACCGGGATCCACCGGGGTGAAAGCATTGACTCAGAGGCCCTGGGGGAAATCGAGGATATGCTCGGGGAGATAAGACACATAGAGTGCGGAATACGGCGGAGCCTGAACTGTCGACAGGAAGACATTCTTGGGGAAATGCGGGCGGGTATCAGGTCGGCGTCGAATGTCAGTCAGAGACCACCCGTTGCCCTCGACCTCAGAGCGTAGAATTGGCCGGGAGGTGATGCGATTGGTATCTGGACGCTTTGGAGGCAGCAGTTCGTATCTGAGCATGGCGATTGAAACCTCGGGCCCGCAGGACCTGATGCTCATGCTGCACCAGGGTGGGGTGAAGTTTCTCAACCTGGCCGAGGCGAGCCTGCAGGCCGGTGACTTCGCCGCGGTCAATGAGCACCTTGTCCGCACCCAGGACATCATAGACGAAATACGCTGCTCCCTTCCCGAGGCCGAGGTGGGTGAGCTGGCATCGAATCTGCACAGTATCTATGAATACATAGCCAGGACAACAGTGACTGCGAACACTAAGAAGGACACCCGCGGGATCGCTGAGGCGAGGGAGATGCTCAGCGACCTGTACAGTACGTGGCGACAGGCTGCTGAGCTCGACGGGCGGAACACGGGCGCACCGGGTTCATTCGATGTGATGGGATAAGGGTGTAGCAGAATGGTTGACTCGATGAGAAACGCTGAGAGGCGGCTGATGCTTCACAAAAAGACACTCGAAAGACGTTTCGATGCGCTGCAGAGTGCCCAGGAAGAGCTGCTCAACCAGAGGCTCTGGGTGCACCACCAGCTGCGGCGAATAGAGGGTCACAGGGGGTCTGGACCATGAGCATCCAGGTGGATCAGCCTTACAGGAGATGCAGGCACGCCAACCGCTGCATCCCGGGGTCGATGAACGTGGGTACTCAGGCATACGAGCCTCGCCGGGGGCTAGGCAGCGGCCCCGTCGCCACCGTGGTGATGATGAGCATGGTCGGCTACCTCAGCGCCTACCTGAAATGATGGTTGCCGAGAGAGCGAGAAGCAAGCACCTGAGAAAGGGGCGCCAACATGAACCGGCCAGAACACCCGAGGCGACTGACCGCCCCGGAGGGGATCAGCACGCTGCGCCGGCTGGCGGCGCTGCAGGTGGCACACGCCCGCCGGGAGGATTGGGAGGCGGTATTTGAACTGATGGACCAGCGGTCGGAGGTTCTGGATTCTATGGGCGATCCATCCCCGGGGGTACTCAGACCGTTAAGGAACATGCTGGAGGAAATCGAGGTCCTCGATAACGACCTGAGCAGCCTAATATCCCGCCAACAGAAACACGTCCTGACATCTATGAAGCGGTCGGACCGATCCCTCCGAACCATCGGCGCCTACCTGGTGCCTGATCCCCTGCAGCCCCCACGGTACCTTGATGAGAGAAAGTAAGACCCCGCGAAAAGGCGCGAAAGCCTTCATTGGTGAGCGGCCTCTTATTTGCTCCCCGGTGGAGGAATTTACTCATTTTGCGGGAATACTATAAGCAAGTCACATCAACGTCTCACGATCGGGGGCAGATAGGCGTCAATATGTACAACACAATCATGGATTGGGAGTGGTCCAAGTGCATTTGATGCTTCATGGCAGGAATGTGGAGGTCACTCCGGCACTCCGACAGTACGTCGAGAAGAAGGTAGGGAAACTGGAGAAGTATTTCGAGTTTTCACTCAAACCACAGGTAGTACTCTCCGTACAGAAAGAGCATCACAGGGTGGAGATCACCATTCCGCTGAATGGACGAATTCTTCGTGCTGAGGTGGAGACGGGAGACATGTACGCTTCGCTCGATGATGCCGTCGACAAAATCGAGCGACAGATACACAAGTACAAGACTCGCATCAACCGAAAGGCGCGCCAGGTGGATGATCCCCTTCTGTTCAAGGAGAACGCGTTTGCTGCCCTCGAGGAAGAGGTCGAGGAGGAGCCCAAGCTGGTGCGTACTAAGCGGTTCACCATGAAACCCATGGGTGTGGATGAAGCCATACTGGAGATGAACCTTCTGGACCACGATTTTTTCGTGTTCACTAACTCTGATACCGATGAAGTAAACGTCGTGTACCGACGGCGTGACGGCAATTACGGGTTGATAGAGCCCAAGGTCTAGACAAGACAGTGCATCCTGGAGGCGACCGGTGATGACGATATTCGGGGGCCAGTGATCACTGGCCCCCGATGCTCAGAGAGGAGTAAGCCGATGTTCGATGAAAAGGTGGCAGCCGTGGTCTTCGAGGGGGGCTCCGTGCGCACCGATATCGAGGAGCAGATGCTCTCGGTGCGCAAGGGGGTTGCCCTCGACAACATCAGTAAAGCCCTTTCCGTCGATGAGATTGACGAGGTGATCCTCGCCACTAACTATCCTGACCTGGCAGAAAAAGCGGTGGAGCTGGGCGCCCTGGTTCAAGACACGGCATCAGGCCCTGCTTTTCACTTCGGTGGACAGCTCACGGAGCTGGTGGACAAGTTCCGGCTGGACAGTGTCATATACTGGGGGGGAGCTGCAGTTCCGCTGATCCGCAACGAGGACCTGCAGAACATCGCCCTGCAGCTGAGACACTACAAGAACGTGGTCATCGTGAACAACGTGCAGTCGGCGGACTTGATCGCTTTCACTCCTGCCCGAAGTCTTCACCACATCTCTCCTCCAGACACTGATAATATGCTGGGGTACCTGCTGCGAGAGATGGGGCTGCGCAGGATTCTCATCGAAAACTCCGCCCGGATCAACCTGGACCTCGATACGCCGGTGGATATGCTCATTCTGGATCACTGCAGCAACGTCGGTCCGGAGTCCCGTAAGGCGTTGGATCAGATGGATCTACCCAGGGATCATCTTGCCCGGGCCTTTCGAGTGATCAAGGAATCGGGTGGAGACAGGTTCGCGGAGGTGGCTTTGATCGGGAGGGTCAGCCCTTCCATAATGGCTGTTATCAATGCCAATCTACCGGTTAGGTTGCGGGTGTTCTCTGAAGAGAGGGGTATGAAAGCACTTCGGCGAGACGCCAAGAAAGAAGCTGTGTCCCTATTGGGCTTCTTCCTTGAGGAAGTCGGGCCGGAGAGATTTTTTGCCCGGCTGGCGGAAGTGGCCGACGTGGCCCTGGTAGACTCCCGTGTGTTGACAGCTCACTTGGGACTATCGTTGTCTGCTGCTGATCGGTTTTACTCGGATGTCGGTATGGCGGATGCTGTCGAGAATGAATACCTCCGCAGGTTCACTCGAGCCGCACACAGCGCACCGATCCCTGTGGTTCTCGGTGGCCACAGTCTGGTATACGGTGGTCTGTGGGCCATTCTCGAGGAATGGAGTTCTCTGAATCAGGGTCTGCCTTCTCTTCCATCATGATCTGACATCCAGGCAGGAATATGATGGAGAGGAGTCGAAAAGAATCGTAGGTGAGCGGGGGTCTACAGTGGAGCTCAGGCCGGAGAGAGAGAAACAGGACCTCGCGGAGGGCCCAAACCTCAAGGAGAGCCTGCGTACGGGGGTCCTCTCACTGCAGGGAATCCGTGCCGTGTCTCTCTCCGGGGATGGTGAGAGCATCACCTCCGTGAACATCATCGCAGAAGATGGGGGCAAGTCCCGCGGGCAGATAGTCCAGGACGTGATCTCCCTCGCGTTGATCACCTGCGGCCTGAGGCTCGAGCCGGACGATGTTGATGTGGTGTTCACATCCGGCTCAGATCTCCTTGAGACTGACCATCGCCGACCGCAGTTGGTATCTATTGAGACTACGTACAGCGTTGAGGAAGTCCGAGTGAAGGTCACTCTTGCTCTGGATGACAGTGAGAATGAAGGCGTGGCTCGCATTGAGACGAGAAAGCCCAGTCCCCGCCGCCTGGTTGAGGCCGGTGCCAGGGCCACCCTTTCTGCGGCTGAAGAGCTGCTGAGCGGCCGGTGCCAGCTGCATCTGAGCGACGTCGTGGAGTTTCGATTCGCCGGCGACGGGGTGGTACTCGTGGCAGTCTCGGCGGTTCCGGACGTATGGAACGGGATCCTGGTGGGTGCCGTTCGCGTCAGAGGCGACCTGGCAGATGCGGCGGCACGGGCGGTTCTGGACGCGGTGAACCGTACTTTCCGGTTTTGATGGACGGCTTTTGCATGTTTTGAGATTGGCACCCGGGGCGAAGCGGAGCTGGATCTTGCTGCTAGCGGAGGCAGGGATCAGGTACGCTCGGGGAGGTTACAACCCGATGTCTCGAATCGTAAGGATCCTCTTGGCTCTCGCTACTCTGCTTATGATCGGGGGAGCCAACATTCAGGTCAACTGAGTCCTGAAGTAGTGGCTACTAGACCGCCACGGGTGCCATACTCACCGTCGAGCCCTCAGAGGCCAGGGAGGAATGGCTATGCCGTCCGGAGATGAGGATAAGAGGACACACCTGCTGAACAGCAGGACGTTTTTGGCACAGGCATTTGCGGTAGCACTGGTTTGTGTCGCAGGGGGCGTCGCCTATGTTTTGCGTCCCACGGTTGTCCCCGATGCCTTATCACTCGCTTTCTTCCTCGTGATAATCGTAGTGACGGAGGCACTACCCATCGAGCTGCCCCGGGTGCAGGGAACGGTCTCGGTGGGTTTCGCCATGTGCTATTCCGCTGTACTGATGTTCGGGCCTTTCTGGGGTGGTCTACTGACGGCCATCGGTTCCCTTCGCAGGCAAGAACTCACAGGTCAGGTTCATATCGTTGCTGTACTGTTCAACCGTGCCCAGCTTTTTCTCGCTGCTGTCAGCGGTGGACTCATCTTCAACCTGATGGCTGACAGCATTTTCGATGAACCCACTCATATAGTAGCCCTGGCTACCATGGCGGGCGGAATCGCCTATTTCGTGGCCAACGTTCTCGCCACGGTATCGTACTTATCGATCAAGACGGGCATCAGACCTTTGTCTCTCATTGCATCCGATGTGAGCTGGCTCGTACCCAGCTACATAGGGCTCCTGCCGATCGCATACCTCAACGTGGCCGTCTACCACGCGGTCGGTACCATGGGAGCATTGTTCTTTCTGCTCCCCCTCCTTGTCGGAAGGTATGCGTTCAAGATGTACAGCGAACTCAGAGAGGTTTTCCTGAGTACCATCAGCGCCCTGGCCACCGCCCTCGAAGCCAGGGATCCCCACACCTCCGGTCATGCAGAGCGCGTGGCCCACTACGCGGTCGAGATTGCTGAGGCGATGAACTTTTCCGATGAACGGGTAGAACTCCTCCAATACGTGGCGATCCTTCACGATATAGGCAAGATAGGTATCTCTGATTCAGTCCTGCAGAAGCCCGGCCGCTTCACCGCAGAGGAGCGCGAGATGATGAAGCTCCATTCGGAGATCGGCGCGAACATACTCAAGAAAATCAAGGCTCTGCGGGAAGGTGCAAATTGGGTCCTATACCACCATGAAAGGGTTGACGGCTTCGGTTATCCGGAAGGTCTCTCTGGGGAGGACATACCTCTCGAGGCACGGATACTCGCGGTGGCAGACGCTTTCGATGCCATGCTTTCGCAGCGCCCTTACAAGCGGGCGTTCAGCCTGCAAGAAGCCAAGGCCGAGATCGAACGCTGCCGCGGCAGCCAGTTCGACCCGGAGGTTGCCGGAGTCCTACTCCGCCTGATAGAAGAGGGCGGACTGGTGCAGGATGAGTTCACCGACGCCGAGGAAAAGGAGGAAAAGGTTCGCGAGGGTGATACTGCATGATGGTGGTAGTCCTCGGCGTGGCCATCATCATCGGTTGGGTACTGGGTGGTTCACTGTGGAATCTGATCGATCTACAGTTCCGGGGATTCGCAGCACTGTGCCTGGCCTTCATCATGCAGGCGTTCTTGTGGCAGGCTCCGGAGCGAGGGTGGACAATTCTCGTGCAGTGGGGGTTCCTCCTGCTGCTGATTTCCTACGGGATTCTGCTCGCGATACTCTGGATGAACCGATCACTCACGGGTATATCTCTGATCGCAGCTGGAGTCCTGATGAACGTTACCGTCATTGCCTTCAACGAGGGAATGCCGGTCTGCAGGGATGCCCTCGCGGCCTGTGGAGGTTCACACTTGATCCCGGTGCTTGAATCCGGCGATTCGGTGATACATACACTGATGACGGATGACACGGCCCTGAGGTTTTTGGGAGATCATATCGCCAGCCCGGGCTGGTTCCCCTGGGCTACGGTTGTCAGCCCGGGAGATGTGGTCATGATGATGGGGATCGTGATGTTGGTACCGACGGTGATGATGCCTGGCTCAAACCACAATCGAGGATGAACAGGACGGGAGAGTCGAGTGGCCAAGAAAAGGAAGAGAAGAAAGAAGAACCGCAAGACTGAGGAGAAGCAGCCGCTGGATACTCGCGCCGAGATACAACGAATGCTTTATCCGTCCTCCCCAAGGGGCTATCTCCCCGTGGATCTCCTGCTGCTGGTCATGGTGTTCATGGTAGCGAATCGGATTGTATTTGGTCTCCTCGATGCTCCAGCCCCTGATCGGGCCTGGGCGACAGCGTCCGCCGTCATCTTGTACGGTGCGACGACCACCGGACTGGCCCTGGTCTACCTGCGCCGGTTCGTGGGCGATGATATAGGATGGGGTGGAC
>PWUB01000267.1 GCA_003563755.1 Clostridia bacterium | reverse complement strand
GCGGATATCCGGTGACGGTGGAGACCACCCCCCACTACCTGGCACTCACCCGGCAGACCCTGCAGGACCTCGGGCCCTACGCCAAGTGCAACCCACCGCTGCGCTCGCGACGAGAACGCGAAGACCTGTGGCAGAGGCTGTTGCGGGGCGATCTGGACATGATCGCTTCCGATCACGCGCCCTACACTTTCGCTCAGAAGGAGGCGGGAAGGAACAGCATATGGTCCGCACCGTCGGGACTGACGGCCATTCAGACCATGGTCCCTCTGGTCATATCTGAGGGACGGAGGCGGGGTCTCAGCTGGAGGCGGCTGGCCCATCTCCTGTGCACTCGACCGGCCCGCGTTTTCGGGCTCTACCCCCAAAAGGGAGCCATAAGGGTGGGTGCCGACGCGGACATGTTTCTCTTCGACGCCACGGCATCTGAGACCGTCATTGCAGAGGATCTCTGGTACAAGCAGTCCTGGACTCCCTTCGAGGGCATGACGGTCGACGGTCGCATAGACCGCACATGGATTCGCGGCAGGACTGTTTTTGTGGACGTACCAGGTCAGCGGGGCCGGATCACCGCAGATCCAGGCTACGGCCGCTTCGTATCACCGGCCAGCGCAGCGAAGGAGGAAGACCGATGAAGATACTGCTTGTCAGTCCCGTCGGGGGCCCCCGAGAACAACTCCCGGAGCAAGTCGATCCCGGTCAGTGCGCACCGGACGTGACCTTATACAGGGCGCGCGTGCCCTTTGGACCTGTCTCCATAGAGACCCACACCGATGAAGCTTACGCAGCACTGGCCGTGTTGGAGACGGTCGTGCGGCATAGAGGTGACTTCGACGCCTATGTTGTCACCTGCTTCTCAGATCCCGGCGTGTGGCCGGCACGGGAAGTGGTGCAGGCCCCCGTGGTCGGCATCGGTGAGGCAGCAATGCTGCTTGCCTCTTCTCTGGGCCGGCAGTTTTCGCTCATCGGGACGGTGAGCAGGGACGTGGCGGTCCTGGCCCACCTGGTGGAGCGGATCGGTCTGAGAGAACGACTGGCTTCCATTCGACCGATCGACCGCGAGATCGCAGGTCTCAAGGATGCCGACGCCCACGATGAGATCCTCGAGGATCTACTGGCAACCGCCCGGACTGCGATCACTGAAGACAACGCCGAGGTTCTCTGTCCTGCGTGCGGCAG
Organism: Clostridia bacterium; assembly: GCA_003563755.1. The sequence goes on along the minus strand of PWUB01000267.1, from coordinate 2,702 downwards.
TCTGGCGGGATTCTGCAGCGAGCTGCAGGAGTCCGTTGGCGTTCCTGTGGTGGACCCCGTGGCGGCAGGCGTCGCCTGGGCCCAGATGCAGGTGAGATTGGGCCTGTCTCACTCGAAACAGGCCATGTTCGCGCCGGTGCATCCGAAGGGTTTCTGTCTCTCATCGGAGACAGAGGGAGAAGGGTGGGTGCCATTCAGGGCTGTCCCAGACCTCTACCAGGTGGGCGACGGCTCATCTGACAGATCGGAGGGTGATGGGGATGAAGAGCGTAATATGCGTTGCTGAGGGCAAGCTGGCCAGAGACCACATTGACGTGGGAGCCTTTCCGGATGGCGAGAGGATCCGAATACCGCTGCTGATCGCGCGCGGTCTGAAGCCCGGCCCCACCCTGTGGCTGAGCGCATCCATGCACGGTCCCGAGCTGGCGGGGCTCGCCGTCATCCAGCGGCTGCTCACGGAGGAGGGCAGCATAGACCTGGGCCAGCTGAGGGGGACCATTGTCGCCGCGCCTGCGCTCAATCCCCTGGGAATTCGCAACCTCCGCTACTACAACTTCGAGGACGGAGAGAACCTGTCGGGAGCCTTCCCCGGCGATCCTGCCGGCGGCCTGACCAGCCGCACAGCCGCGGCCATATGGGAAGTGGTGTCTCAGGCGGATTTTGTGATGGATCTTCACACCAACCCGGACCAGGCGCTCAAGTTCTCCGTCGTGGATGCGTGTGGCCCCGACGACGTCCAGGACAGGGCCTTTGGCATGGCGGAAGCCCTCGGCATCACGGTCCTGGTCCACCCGGAACCGGGCAGCGGCTCCATGTTGGCCAACTGCATGCGGAACGGAATTCCGTCGATTCTGGTGGAGCTGACTCCGTGGTGGCGCATCGAACCCGTCTCCACGGAAATCGGAGCTCGCGGAGTCAGAAACGTGATGCGCTTCCTCGACATGCTGCCGGGCTCAAGGGAGATCCTTCCGCGTGAAAAAGTGCTGCCCGGACGCTACGTGCAGCGGGTGCACACTGCCTCCGAGGGAGGTTACGGCTTCCCGCTCAGGGATCCGGGGCAGGCCGTCGAGGCAGGTGAAGTGTTCCTGGTGCTCAGGAATCCCTTCGGAGACGTGGTGGAGGAGTTTGCCGCTGGCGAGCCGGGCTTCGTTCTGGCCTACCCCTGGCTGAGCCAGGCCGTTCCCACGGGTGACCTGGTCGCCTTCACAGTACACGAATTTGGCTGAGGACATCACAATGAGGAGGGTGGAACCGTGAAGAAGAAGAAGTACTCAGGCTACAAATCCTACCAGTACCTGGACCCCGAAGACTACCAGCCGTTCACCACTGCCGCAGAGATCGGTCGGGTTCCCCCGTACTGCCTGGATCTCACCGAGGAGCAGGAGGAACGCGTCGAGCGTCTCATCGGTGACAACCTGGTGGTGTCACTGCACGAACACTTATCCGTCATGCCTGAGGACATATCCCAGCTGAGGGAATACGAGCGACAGGGCCGCGAGGTCACTGGATACGAAGGCGTCAGTGTCTCCGGCATGGATGCCGTCTTCGAGAACTTCATGGACGGCACCTGCACCATCACTTCCGAGGCAGGTTGGAAGTGGTCCGATGTGCTGCATGACGTTGGGATGCGCCTGTGTGATCTGGCGCATCAGGACCTGATCATCCGGGCAGAGGGGATTGCCGACATACGGCGCGCAGCCGACACAGGACGAGTGGCCCTGATCCCCTCCCTCGAGTCCGCCACTCCCATTGAGAATGAGCTGGACCGCATCGACATACTGTATGGCCTGGGCATTCGCATGCTGGGCATCTGCTACTCCGAATCCAACATGCTCGGATCCGGACAGAGGGAGCCGGGTGATGGCGGTCTCACTTTCTTCGGGCGGAGGGCCGTCGACCGCATGAACAAGCTGGGGATGGCGGTCGACATATCCCACGCCAGTGACCAGACTTCCATGGAAACCATAAGCCTCAGCCGTCACCCGGTGTTCATCAGCCACACGGGGGCCCGGGCGCTGTGGAACAGTCAGGGGATGAAACCCGATGAGGTTCTCAAGGCCTGTGCCGGGGGCGGCGGCATCATCGGAATCATGGCGGCACCCCACACCACGCTGACGGAGAGCAATCCTAGACACAGCATAGAGTCCGTCATGGAGCATTTTGAGTACTGCGCCGATCTGGTGGGCATTGACAATGTGGCCTTCGGCCCGGACACTCTGTTCGGTGATCACGCTGACATTCACCGCCAGTACTCGAAGCAGATGTCCATTAAGGAGAGCCGCCGCAACGTCACCTACGAGGAAGTTGATTATGTGGCCGGTCTGGAAAACCCCTCGGAGTGTTTTCCCAACATCACCCGGTGGCTGGTCAAGCACGGTTACTCTGACGATGAGATCCGAAAAGTTCTGGGCGACAACATCATGCGCGCCCTGGCCGAGGTATGGATCAGGTGAAGTCACTGCCTGGGCACAGGCTTCTGTGCCCAGGCCCCACACACCACCTGAGGCACCTCCCTGTACAGTGGGAAGTGAAGAGGCTGGCGTCACAGAACTGAGTTTTCGCCAGATGGGGTTTCAGCCGTTCGATGTTGTGAATACCTTCACATCGACGCGGCAACGTGCCTCACTCTAGCGGTGCGTGAATCCCCTCGCTCCCCTGCGAACACACTTCACTCGGATGACCTTGTGCGCCCTCGCCAGCAG
>PWUB01000018.1 GCA_003563755.1 Clostridia bacterium | reverse complement strand
GTCGAGGACCATCTGCATGGCGCAGTTGTCCACGTACAGGTGATCCACATCCACGTCGCGGTGTTCCACTGCCAGCTCCGATACGATCCGGCGCCACAGTCGGGAGGTGGCCAGCACGTTGGCCTTGTCGACGCTGGTGAGCTTCCCTCTCCGCCGACCGGCGAGCTGGAAAGCCCGCTTCACCACTCTCACGATCTCGCTCCTCCGGTACGACAGGGTATCGAAGGCCCGAACGTCTTCACCCTGACCTTCCAGGCCGCGGGGGCCGTAGTAGAGACCACCGGCCAGCTCCCGCACGATCACCATGTCCACACCTCCGCCGAGGATCTCGTCTCGCAGCGGACTGATCCCCGCCAGGGCCGGCCTCATGTGGACCGGCCTGATGTTGGCGTAAAGGCCCATCTCCCTGCGGATGCCGAGGAGAGCTGCCTCGGGACGGCGCTCCGGGGGTTGATCTTCCCACTCGGGTCCGCCCACGGCACCCAGGAGCACGGCATCCGCGTCCAGGCACCGCCCGAGGGTGTCTTCGGGAAGGGGGTGCCCCGTCTCGTCGATGGCGGCCCCTCCGATGAGCCCCTCCTGCAGCCGCAGAGCCACGTGGTGGGCCAGCACACCCAGGATGCGTCTCACCTGGCGCATAACCTCCGGGCCCACACCGTCGCCGGGAAGCAGCATGATGTCCCAGGGATCGATCCGCTGTCCGACCGTCATCTCCCGCTCATCCTCGCCCGGGCGTAGGGAATCAGTCCGCCCGCGGAGAGTATCTCCCTGAGGAAGGCGGGGAAGGGGCGGGCCTCGAAGGTCTCACCCGTGGTGATGTTGCGTATCATCCCCGCGGCTGCATCGACCTCGACCTCGTCACCGTCACCGATTCCGTCGACGGCCTCCGGTGCCTCGAGGATGGGCAGGGCGACATTGATGGCGTTTCTGTAGAATATCCGGGCGAAGGACCTGGCGATGATGCAGGATACTCCCACCGCCTTCAGGGCGACGGGGGCATGCTCCCGGGAGCTGCCGCAGCCGAAATCATCGCCGGCAACCACCAGGTCACCGGGCTGCACTTCATCGACGAACGCCGGGTCCAGGTCCTCCAGACAGTGCATGGCGAGCTTCTCCGGGTCCGCGGTGAACAGGTAGCGAGCGGGTATGATGAGGTCGGTGTTGACGGCATCTCCGTATTTCCACGCCCTTCCCCGGTAGTGGGCTCTGCAGGTGTCTGTCATGGTCTATTGCTCCCTCCCCGGACCTCGTCCGGCTCGACGCCGAGTTCCCCGGGGTGGCATATCCTGCCGGCAACGGCAGAGGCCGCCGCCACCGCGGGACCCGCCAGGTAGACCCTGGACTCGGTGTGTCCCATTCTTCCGACGAAGTTCCTGTTGGACGTACTCACGCAGCGTTCGCCCCTGCCCAGCACGCCCATGTGACCGCCGAGGCACGGGCCGCAGGTGGGAACGCTGACCATGGCGCCCGCCTCCACGAAGATCTCCAGCAGGCCCTGTCTCAGGGCCTGGGCATACACCCCGCGGGTGGCGGGGATGACCATGGCGTCCACCTCGGCATGAACGCGCCTGCCGTGGAGTATGCGGGCAGCCGCCTGCAGGTCCTCGAGGCGCCCGTTAGTACAGGAGCCGATGAACACCCGGTCGATGCTGACGTGGGTGGCCTCGCTCACGGGGCGGGTGTTGTCGGGAGAGTGGGGGAAGGCCACCTGGGGTTGTATGGATCCGGCATCGAAATAGTGTTCCTGGGCGTAGCTGGCGTCCGGATCGGAACGGACCGGGGTGAACTCCCGTACGGCCCGTTCGCCCACGTAGTCTGCCGTCTGCGAGTCGGGGTTGAAGATCCCGTTTTTCGCCCCCGCCTCGACGGCCATGTTCGCCATGGTGAACCGGTCGCTCATGCCCAGGTAGGACAGGGCCTCCCCGGTGAACTCCAGGGTCTTGTACGCGGCGCCGTCGCATCCTACATGGCCGATGGTGTACAGTATCAGGTCCTTGCCCGTCACCCAGGGTCCGAGCCGCCCGGTGAACTCGCACCTGATGGCCTCGGGGACCCTCATCCAGGTCTCGCCCGTGGCCAGGGTGTAGGCGAGATCGGTGCTCCCTACCCCCGTGGAGAGGCAGCCCAGGGCACCGTAGGTGCAGGTGTGAGAATCAGCTCCCAGGACGATCTCGCCCGGGAGCACCAGCCCGTTCTCGGGAAGAAGCACGTGTTCGATTCCCTCCCCGACTCCGAAGAAGTGGGTGATCCCGTACTTCCGGGCGAACTGTCGGGTGACGATTCCCAGGCCCGCGCTGTCTATGTACTTGGCCGGCAAAAAATGCGACAGGACCAGGGCGATGCGGTCTGGGTCGAATACCCGCTCCGCCCCGATCTCCTCGAAGGCCTCGAGGGCCATGGGAGCGGTTATGTCGTTGGCCATGGCGAAATCCACCTTCACCGTCAGGAGCTCGCCCGGTTCGGTGTGACAGCGCCCGGCACGAGATGCGATGATCTTCTCCGTTATGGTCATGGGTCGCACTGTCGGGCTCATGTGGATGTCTCCTCTCGCAGTACCTCGTCAGCATCTGCACCGACCCCGGAGCAGGACTCTTCCTCTTCCGGTGTCGCCGGCCCGCCGGCCGACTGTAGCCCCCGGTTGATGGCGTTGACGTAGGCCAGGGCGCTGGCCTCGAGAACGTCGATACTCAGTCCCCGTCCCAGGTGGACCCCACCGTTGATCTTCACCCTCACCGACACATCCCCGAGGGCGTTGGCTCCGTGGGTCACCGCCTCGAGGCGGTAGTCCACCAGTTGGTGATCGGTGCCCATGGCTTCATCGATGGCGCTGAACACTGCGCCGACGGGACCGTCTCCGCAGGCGGAGGCCTCGCGGATCTCCTCGGCAACCTCGAGCCTGACGGTGGCCGACGGTATGGCGTGGTTGCCGCTGGTGATCAAAAAGTAGTCCAGGGTCACGATCTCCTGGACCCGGGCCAGCTGGTTATCCACGATGGCCTGCAGATCCCTGTCGGACACGAAGGCCTTGCGGTCGGCCAGTTCCTTGAAGCGGGTCAACACCTCCATGAACTCGTCATCGGCTAGCTGGTAGCCCATTTCCGCCAGCCGGGACCGGAAGGCGTGACGTCCCGAGTGTTTACCCAGTACCAGGCTCGACTGGGGAACCCCCACGTCCTGGGGCCTCATTATCTCGTAGGTCTGCCGGTTCTTGAGCATGCCGTCCTGGTGGATCCCGGCCTCGTGGGAGAAGGCATTGGCCCCGACGATGGCCTTGTTGGGCTGCACCGGGATTCCGGTCAGGGTGGTGACGAGCCGGCTGGTGCGGTACAGGTGTTCACCCCTGATAGCCGTGGCGAGGCCGTAGGAGTCCCGCCGGGTGTAAAGGCCCATCACCACCTCCTCCAGGGCGCAGTTGCCCGCCCGTTCCCCGATACCGTTGACGGTGCACTCTACCTGCCTCGCACCTCCCTCCACCGCCGCCAGGGCGTTGGCGGAGGCCAGGCCCAGGTCATCGTGGGTGTGGGTGCTCAGCACGACATCCTCCAGCTCCGGGATGCGTGCGGTGAGGATTTCGAACAACCGCCGGTACTCGGAGGGGGTGGCGTAACCGACGGTGTCGGGGACGTTGATGGTCGTGGCCCCGGCCCTCACCGCCGCCCGCAGGATCTCGACCAGGTAGTCCAACTCCGTCCTGGTCGCGTCCTGGGCCGAAAACTGGACGTCCGCCACGAAGCTCCGGGCGTATTTTACCGCCTCCACCGCGGCCTCCAGCGCCTGTTCCCTGGTGAGGCGCAGCATGTGCTCGAGGTGGATGTCGGATGTGGAGATGAACACGTGAATGCGCGGCCGCTCGGCCTCTCGCACCGCCTCCCATGCCGCAT
>PWUB01000079.1 GCA_003563755.1 Clostridia bacterium | reverse complement strand
GTTTCTGCTACAAAAGGAGGGCTGTCCATTGCAGCAGCTGGGTGATCGATTGCGGCGTTACCGCAAGAGGGCCGGTCTGAGCCTGTATGATGTCGAAAAGCTCACCGGACGTCACTTCAGTACCATCAGCAAGTATGAACGGGGTGAACGCAGGCCGAACATCGACGTGCTGCGAGAACTCGCCGGCGTCTACGAAGTGCCGCCGGCCACCCTGGTCACCGGTGTCGACGATGTCAGCGAAATGCTTCCCGATGAAGTGATCCAGGCGGCGCGGATCATGGAAGCGCGGCCGGACATCTTTGATCTCCTGCCGGAGCTGGAGGCCCTGGATGACAGGCAGGTGCGGGCCCTCGGATCCTTTCTCGAGTCAATGAGGCTCGGATGACACCCCGTTCCCCCGTGTTCTGCCATTGGTGATCCCGGGTGTCTGCGCGGGGGGCCAGGGGCAGCTTCGCAAACTCTCCGGGGGACTCTCGTCATCGTGCCCCTTGCATCGGAGATGATCTCACCTTACAGTGTAGTTAGCACCTGTGCATGTCTCGCGGGGCGGGCTGGTGTCCGTGCGAGAGGCACGCCAGTTCGTCATCATTCCGACTCCAGGGGAGTTCGTTATGCGACAACGGCTAGGGCCTCAGGGATGGTCACCGGTCGCAGTTTCCGTCATGAAGCCGAGAGACGGGGTTGTGACCCTCAGGCACCTATGGGAAACCACGTGGCGTCTTCGAGATGAATCACAGGTACCAGTATGGAGAGGCCGGTGCATCTGATGAAGAGACTCTATCGTTCCCGCCAGAACCGCGTCCTGGGTGGAGTGTGCGGCGGCCTGGCGGATTACCTGTCGGCGGATCCCGCGGTGGTACGACTGGCCTGGGTGGCATTCTCCCTCCTGGGGGGTGCCGGCGTGCTGCTTTATCTCATAGCCTGGATCATCGTGCCTGAAGAATACGGCGAGGTGGTCGAGCGTCCCCGAGCACCGACCGGCCCGTCCCCTGAGCCGGGTGAGGAGCGGGTGAGGGTCCGGGAGCATGGGGAGATGTCCCATCCCGGCCGGACACGTTTATTCGGCATCATCCTGATAGTCGCCGGTGCTTACTTCCTCGTGGTTCGCCTGATTCCTGTGCGCATCAGCCTGTGGCCCGTGCTCCTCGTGGCCCTCGGAGTGGCGCTGCTGCTGTCCGCGGGCGGATCCGGCGACCCTCGGGGTGGGTCACGTGAAGTGCCGCAGGCGCCCCTGCAGAGGGCTGAGGAGGAGCCTGAGGATACCCCGGGTAAGGGTGAGGGTGGTTGACATCCGATGCCTGGACTCCGGTGGCCGACTGGCACACCCACACCGTGTACAGTGACGGAGCCGGATCCGTTCTCGATAACGCCCGCGCTGCCCACAAGAAAGGGCTGCGCTCGGTGGGTGTCACCGACCACGGTCCCGCTTCCCTCACCGCGGGAGTGTGGCGGGCGAGAACGCTGCTGCAGATGCTGCGCGAGGTGCGGCGGGCACGGGCTGAGGTCTGCATCGAGATCCTGGCAGGGGTGGAGGCCAACGTCATCGGGAACAGCGGTGATATCGATGTTCCCGCCCGTATCTACCGCAGGCTGGACATCCTGGCCGTCGGACTGCATCGTTGTGCTGCCGGTGCCCCGCCTTCGGCCCGGGTGCGTCCGCGGTGGGGATGGAGTCCGGAGGCGAGGCGGCGTGCCCGGGCTGCGAACACCGCGGCACTCATAGAGTGCCTGAGGGCGCATCCCGTGGACGTTGTGACCCATCCGGGTCTCGGGGTCGACATAGACACGACCGCACTGGCGCTGGCTGCAGAACGTTATGGTGCTGCCCTGGAGATAAGCGCCAGGCATGCGTCCGTCGGGTTTTTGCGCGTCGCCGCCCGCTCAGGGGTGCGGTTTTGGTGCTCTAGCGATGCTCATGCACCCGAAGATGTCGGTGAACTGGGGCCGGCTATAGAGGCCGCCAGGGAGGTCGGAATAGACCCCTCGAGGATAATCAACATCGGCACCGAGGTCGGGGGACGAATGTGACGAGGAGTGACACCGTGTCAGATATCAGGTTTGTCATAATCACCGGGCTTTCCGGTGCAGGCAAGACGGTGGCGTTGCAGAGCATGGAGGATATGGGATATTTCTGCATTGACAACCTTCCACCGGCGCTGATGCCCCGCTTTGCCAGCCTCCTTGCCGCGCCGGAAAACTACGTCGAGCAGGTCGCCCTCGTCATTGATATCCGGGGCGGGGGGTTCTTCGAGCGAGCGGCGGAGGCCGTGGATGAAATGAGCACCGGGGGCGCCAGCACCACCACCCTCTTTCTCGAGGCAACGGACGACGAACTCATACAGAGGTTCAAGGAGACCAGGCGCCGTCACCCGCTGGCCGGGCAGGGTAGTGTCCTCGAGGCCCTGCAGCGTGAGCGCGAGTCACTCTTGTCGCTGCGAGAACGGGCGGATCACGTCATCGACACCACGGACCTCAGACCGGCGGACCTCAGGGCACGCCTGTTCTCCCTCTTCGGCGGGGGTGAGGAGGCCATGCGCCTGTTCATATCGGTGATCTCCTTCGGTTTTAAGAACGGTCTGCCCAGGGATGCCGACCTGGTGTTCGACGTCCGCTTCCTCAACAATCCTCACTATGTTGACGAGCTGCGCCCGATGACAGGTCTGGACCATCAAGTCCATGACTACGTCTGGGATGATGTGCTCACCCAGGACTTCTTCGGGCGCATGAGAGATTTTCTCGGGTTTCTCCTGCCCAGGTACCAGGAAGAGGGAAAGACCCAGTTGACCATTGCCATCGGGTGTACCGGGGGGCAGCACAGATCGGTGGTACTGGCGACCCAGCTGGGCCTGCACCTGCGCGAACTCGGATATTCGGTGGTCAACGAGCACCGCGATATACAGCGAGAAGACCAAGATGAAGGCGAGGCGGAGGGTACCGGCTGAGACAGGAGTCAGGACGGTGGGGGAGAAATGTGTTCGCAGCGACGTCGAGCAGAGCTGATACTGACCCGTCGGGAGAAACCATGAACCGATCATCCTTTTCCCGCTCAGTCAAGGACGAGTTGGCCAGAAGCGCCCTTCCCGATGAGTCCGGAGTTCGCCAGGCTGAGCTCACAGGCCTTCTCTACACGGCGGGTTCCGTCAACCTCAGAGGGGACGAGAGGAGCCTGCAATTCGTCAGCACCCACCTGCCGACGGTCCGTCGGATTTTCCGTCTCTGGCAGAAATCCTTCGATATTCGACCTTCGGTGCTGGTTGCTCGTAAGGCGAATCTCTACCGGCGGGACTCGTACATGGTGCGGATCACCCTGGATGCCGAGGCCCGCCAGGCTGTTTCCCGGATGGGTGTCTGGTCCCACGGGCGGATCAGGCTGGAGCCCCCGCGGGATCACCTGGGTGCCGGTGCAGAGGAGAGGAGGGCGTATCTGCGGGCGTCCTTTCTGGGAGGGGGTTCGATCTCTGATCCCAGCTCGGGCTACCACGTGGAAATCCACTGCCGCAGCGAGGCGAATGCCGTGTTCATCCGTTCACTTCTCGGCGGATTCGCCATCAGGGCCCAGTTGATGCCCGAGGACAGCGGCATGCTCCTGTACATCAAGGATGCCGAGTCCATCAGCGACTTCCTCAAGGCCGTGGGTGCGGTTCAATCCATGTTTCACTTCGAGGATGTCCGCATCGTCAAGGACCTGCGTAATCGGGTCAACCGCCTTGTCAACTCGGAGACGGCCAACATGACCAAGGTGGTCAGTGCCGCGGTCAGGCACATGAGGGACATCCGGCGCCTGACTCCGGAAATGAAGGATCGACTATCGCCGCGCACCCGCGAACTGATATGGCTGCGCCTGAGCAACCCGGAAGCAAGCCTGCGCGAACTGGGGGCGATGTTGGATCCGCCTGTCAGCAAGTCAACCGTTGACTATCACTTTCGAAAGGTTCGACAGCTGGTGAGCGAGGGTTGATGTGGGAAGAATAACTGAATAACCCGGGGAGTGCTTGCAGGAAACGCTAGTCCCGGATGTCGAAGATTGACGCGGGCAGTCGTAAGCGGAGACGATTCGCGCCCGTTTGTTGGTATCTGCGCAGGTGGCTCTGAGACGGTGGTTGTCATCGCGATACCACCTGCGGGAGGTGTAGAGTATGGGACCTGTATGGACCAGCCTGCTTTTTTACATTGAGGGTATGAGCGCCCTCGACTTCCTGGTGGCTCTCATTGATATTGCTCTGATAGCGTACGTTCTTTTTCGGATCATAGTGTGGATTCGGGGTACCAGGGCCGTCCACCTCGTTCAGGGCCTGGTCGTCTTGCTGCTCGCGACGGCGGTGAGCGGTTGGCTCAACCTGTCGGTGGTCAACTGGCTGCTGGACCAGGCGCGGTTGTCCCTGCTCGTGGCCATACCGATCGTTTTTCAGCCGGAACTCAGGCGGGCCCTGGAGCAGGTGGGGCGGGGGAGGATATTCTGGCGGGGCCTGCCCTTTTTGGACAGGTCTCAATTGCAGAGGCTCCTGGATGATATATCCAGGGCAACGATGACCATGTCCAGGAACAAGGTGGGTGCTCTCATGGTCCTCGAGAGAGAGACCGGACTGGGTGATGTGGCCGAGACAGGCATCGAACTCGATGCTCGCGTATCCCCCGAGTTCCTGGTGAATGTGTTCATTCCCAACACTCCGCTGCACGATGGTGCCATCATCATCCGGGGAAACCGGGTGGTGGCTGCGGCCTGCTTCTTGCCCCTTACCGAGGCCCAGGTGGATCCCAAGATGGGCGGTAGACACCGGGCAGCGATGGGAATCACGGAGCAGACGGATGCAGTTGCCCTGGTTGTGTCCGAGGAGACCGGGGCGATCTCGCTGGCCAGGGAGGGTAAACTCATCCGCGGCCTGGATCAGGAGGCCCTGGAGGAGATGCTCGAAGAGCTGTTCGTGACGGAGGAAAGGCCGGCCCTATTCTCATTCTTCGCCAACGACGAGGGGGGAGCGGAATGAGCAGGCTCTTCTTCGATGACCGCATCGTGTGGGCCCTCTGTGTGCTGTTGGCCGTGGTGCTCTGGGTTCAGGTCACCGGGGCCAGGGTACGAGATGTACAGCGCACCTTCACCGATCTACCCGTGCAGTGGCGCGACCTTCCTGAGGACATGAGCGTCCTGGATGTCAGCCCGTCCCATGTGGACATAACCGTGCGCGGCATGCGGGATATGATGCAGCACATATCGAGGGATGATTTCATCGCCACCGTCAGCCTGACCGGGGGTGACCTCGGGGCAATGGACTACTTTGTCACCGTGTCGGTACCGCGCGGTGTACAGCTCATACAGGTTGCACCCCGGACGGCCACGGTGACGCTCGAAGCGACCATCGAGGAGGTCTACCGGGGGGAGGTCGATCTTCAGGGTGAACCCGCCGTGGAGCTGGCAGAGCCCTCGGTGGACCCCCAGCAGGTGGTGCTCAACGGTCCTGCCAGTCGGCTGCAGCGGGTTTTCAGAGTTGTGGCCGAACTCAACATACAAGGTCTCCGGCACGCCCTGAGCGAACGGGTGCTGTGTACACCCGTGGACGCGCGGGGAAACGAGGTGCGCGGTGTGATCGTCGTGCCGCGGCAGGTGGATGTCCACGTGCCCCAGCAGGCCGATCAGCTGTCCCTGGAGGTTCCGGTAAGACCCACGGTGGTGAGTGCACCGGACCTTCTGATAGTCATGCGCAGCATTAAGGTGGCGCCGGACGAAGTCACCGTGACCGGCGCTGAGGTAGGGGTCCACGCCCTGGACCAGGTGTTCACCGAGCGGATAGACATGCTGCAGCTGCAGGCAGAGTATGTTGATACTATGGAAGCGGGGGAGGAGATCGAGGTCGTGCTGGAGGTCGCCCTGGTACCTCCGCTGGATGAGCGGGGAGCTGAGATGCAGCTGCAACCCGATCACGTCACCGTGGAGATTGTGCTCGAGAAACCAGAATGATTCCCGCCCACAGGGGATCGTTGAAACGAGGAGATAATGCATGGGTACGTCGCTGTTCGGAACCGACGGTGTTCGGGGAGTTGCCAACCGTACGCTGACTCCCGAGCTGAGCTTCGATCTTGTCAGATGCGGAACGGAGTATTTCCTGGAGACGTTCGAGGTACCGACCGGCGGGAGACCACGGGTGGTCATCGGCCGTGATACTCGGCGCTCCGGTGATATGCTTACCGCCGCTGCAGTAGCTGGGGCGACCTCGGCGGGGGCGGATGTGTTGTCTCTCGGCATCGTTCCGACGCCGGCGGTGGCCCACGCGGTGGTGGCATGTCCCTCGGCCGTCGTGGGTATCATGATTTCGGCCTCGCACAACCCGCCGGAGTACAACGGTGTCAAGTTTTTCGACCCCGAGGGACATAAGCTGGATGTCGGGGTCGAGAAAGCGATCGAGACGCGGGTGGCCGCACAGCAGAACACGTGCACTCGTCCCGGAGCGATGGAGGTCGGAACCTGCCTGCCTGCAGCTGGTGAGGTTCACGCCTATCTCACGCACCTGGTGGGGGCGGCCGGCGAGGGCCTGTCAGGCCTGCGGGTGCTACTGGACTGCGCCAACGGGGCGGGCTACCGGCTGGGCCCCGCCGCCTTCAGAGGAGCTGAGGCGTCGGTCACCGTCCTCTTTGATGAACCCGATGGGTTCAACATCAACGAGGGCTGTGGTTCGACTCACCCCGAGTCCCTCCAGGGCGCCATGCTCGCTGGGGACTACGACATCGGCTTCTCCCTGGATGGAGATGCTGATCGGGTGGTCGCCGTTTCACCCAGCGGACGTCTCTTCGACGGCGATGATATCCTGTACATTCTCGCCCGGGATCTGCAGCACCGCGGGCGACTGACCCGTGATGCCCTGGTCACGGCGGTCACCAACAACTGGGGACTGGATGCAAGCCTGCGCCCCTTCGGCATAGAGGTCACTCACTGCTCCGTGGGTGATCGGGAGATAATGCAGACCATGGGCTGTGTCGGGGCGCGCCTGGGAGGTGAAACGTCTGGACACATAATAATCGCTGATCACGCGACGGCAGGTGACGGCATACTAACTGCAGTAATGGTGTCATCGGTCATGGCTCGCACCGGCGAGTCAGCGGAGGATCTGCTCGACGGGCTGGTGAAGTACCCCCAGGTCACGCGGAACGTACCGGTGGCGAACAAGGAGGGCTTCGCGGAGGACGAGGAGATATCACGCAGCATCGGTGAGGCGGAGGATCGCCTCGGGGACGAGGGACGCCTGGTGATTCGTCCCTCCGGCACCGAACCGGTGGTGCGGGTGATGGTGGAATGTCCCTGCGCCGAGGAGGCAGAGGATGTGGCAGAATCACTGGCCGAGTTGGTGAAACAGCGGTTGGGATGAGAGAGGAACAGAAACCCTCTCGTAGGTAGGTATGAAAGATCAAGCGCCCGGGCCCAGTATGGGTTGACGAGGTTGGAGTTTATCGAACCATCGGCGGATACTCCACGGCCCAACCGGTCGTTACCGGCACCTCAAATCCCCCGGGTAACCGGGGAGCCAAAGGGCGTCGGATGGTTGCGGGGGTTTTTGTGTCCTTTCTTCGGATACAACTCAGATTTATCCCGGAGAGGGGATGTAGACATGTGTGGAATAGTTGGCTACATCGGAGCGCGCGACGCACAACAAGTACTGCTGGACGGTCTCAAGAGGATGGAATACCGGGGCTACGATTCCGCCGGAGTTGCCTTTCATCTCGACGGAGCGACCTCGGAGGAGATCCGGGTGATCAAGCGGGCCGGAACGATCTCGAAGGGGCTGGAGAAGGCCCTGGCCGAGGCCTCCCACGGTCGTTCTTGTCAGGGCATCGGACACACCAGGTGGGCAACTCACGGTGTACCCAATGACCAGAACGCACACCCCCACCTGGACTGTGCGGGGAAAATCGCGGTCGTTCACAACGGCATCATCGAGAACTACTCCGAGCTCAGGGATGAGCTCGCCGAGGCCGGTCACCGTTTCGCCTCCGACACCGACACCGAGGTGATACCCCATCTCATAGAACACTACCGTGGGGAGGGCCTGGATCTTCTCGAGGCCGTCCAGAATGCGGTTCTTCGCCTGGAGGGAGCCTATGCTCTGGCTGTGCTTGACGCAAGGTGTCCGGATACCATGGTGGGCGTCCGCAAGAACAGCCCCCTGATCGTGGGGTTCGGGCAGGATGAGACGTTTCTGGCCTCCGATGTTCCGGCGGTCCTTCCCTACACCCGCGATATCATGATCCTCGAGAATGGAGACATGGCACTCATCGACCGTTCAGGAGTCCGCATCCACCGCGAGGACACAGGAGAGGTGCAGCGTGATGTTGAGACGATAGATTGGGATCCGGTTTTGGCGGAACGTGAAGGGTATCCGCACTTCATGCTGAAGGAGATAGAGGAGCAGCCGAAGGCATGGCGTTCAGCCCTGAGCGGTCGCCTTGAGGACGGACGTCCTCACCTGCCCGAGCTGTCCTTTGAGGAAGGTACGGTGGAGGAGATCTCGAGGATATACCTGGTTGGATGCGGCACATCATACCACGCTGGTACAACCGCTGCTTCCCTTTTCGAACGGTTCACGGGGGTACCATCGCGGGCGGTGATCGGATCTGAGTTTCGCTATGGGGCGCCGCTTCTGGACGAAAGCAGCCTGGTGATCCTCATCAGTCAGTCAGGAGAGACGGCGGACACCCTCGCCTGCCTGGATCTGGCCCGCGAGGAGAGGTGTCCGACAGTGGTGATCTCCAACGTGGTCGGTTCATCCATGGCCCGGGGGTCGGCCAACGTTCTGTACACCCACGCTGGCCCGGAGATCTCGGTGGCTTCCACCAAGACCTACACGGCGCAGATGCTGCTCCTTTACCTCCTGGCGTGTGAGCTAGGCCTGCGCAGGGGAGTGGCCCGGGCCGGGGAGGTAAGGGACCTGCTGCGGGCGGTGGAGCAGCTGCCCGAGCATGCTGAGCTTTTGATCCGTGAGAATGACGAAATCATGCAAGTGGCTGAATACATCGCGGAGTGGGACGATGCGTTTTTCATCGGGCGCGGACTCGACTACACCGCGGCGATGGAGGGTCAGCTCAAACTGAAGGAGATATCATACATCCATGCCGAGGCCTATCCCGCGGGGGAGCTCAAGCACGGCACCCTCGCCCTGATCGTACCGGGCGTACCGGTGATCGCCATGAGCACCCAGGAAGGTCTGCGGGAGAAGATGGCCTCAAATGTCGAGGAGGTGCGGGCCAGGGGCGGATGGGTGGCCCTGGTGACCGACAGGCCGGGGGCCAGGACATCCGCCGGCGTTGATGCGGTGATCCCGGTTCCGGAGCTGATCCCGGAGGTGTCACCTTTCCTGCTCGCCGTGGCCCTGCAGCTATTGGCTTATCACGCTGCGGTGCTCCGCGGCTGTCCGGTCGATAAGCCGAGGAATCTGGCGAAGAGCGTGACGGTGGAATGACAGTGCTCGGGATGGGTGTGGATGTAGTTCAGCCCTCCCGCATCGAGGCGGCGGTCTCTCGCCGGGGCCAGGCTCTCCTGAGACGGATCTTCACCCCCGGTGAGCTGGACTACTGCAGCCGGGGTAGAAACCGGTACCAGCGCCTGGCGGCGCGCTTTGCGGCGAAGGAGGCGGCGCTCAAGGCTCTGGGAACAGGGCTGGCGGGCGCCGCCCGTTGGACCGACGTGGAGGTCATCCACCTCCGAAGGCGTGCCCCGGCGATCCGATTACACCGAGAGGTTGCCCGGCGGGCCGATGATATGGGGGTATCCGAGGTGAAAGTCAGTCTCAGCCATTCCGGGGATACGGCGGTGGCTGTAGTTCTTCTCCTCGGAGGATCGGGCGAGATTTGAGGTGCAGTGCATGGGAATGAGTGCTCTGACTTCCGAGCAGATGGGAAAGGCTGATCAGCTGGCCATACAGCATTACGGCATACCCGGCATCATCCTGATGGAGGCAGCTGCCCGGGGCATCGCCCGGGAGGTCAGGCGCCTTCATACCGGGGCGGGCAGGATACTGGTTCTCGCCGGGCCCGGTAACAACGGCGGTGACGGGTTCGCCGCCGCCCGCCTCCTTCATCAGGGCGGACTGGAGGTGCAAGTGCTGGGAGCCCGGGCGCTCCGTGAGTACTCGGGGGATGCCGGTGTCAATGCGCGTATTCTATCCCGGCTCGGAGTGGCCTTTGACCGGTTCGAAGATGGAGAGGGGAGGCTGAGAGCGGGCGTTCGGGAGCGCTTCAGCTGGGCCTCGGTGCTGGTGGACGCGCTCCTGGGCACGGGTGCTCGTCCGGACCTGCACCCCTCTTATGGAGAGCTGGTGCGTCTCATGAACGCCTCGCCTGCTCCGGTGGTGGCCGTCGATGTTCCCACCGGCGTGGATGCTGACACCGGCAGGATCGGCGCGGATGCGGTAGCCGCCCGGGTCACGGTCAGCTTCGCCGCCCCGAAGGTCGGTCTGCTGCTGGAACCGGGGAGCGGGCTGGTGGGGGAGCTGGTCGTCGAGGATATAGGCATTCCCGGTGATGCCCTGAGGAAATCGGTGGCGGGCTCGGACCGGATAGCCCTGGTGGGTGCCGCTGATGTCAGCCCTCACCTTCCCTGCCGGTCGCCCTCCGGCCACAAGGGCACCTACGGACGTGTCCTGGTCATCGGTGGTGCCACGGGCATGGCGGGAGCGGTTGTGATGACCGCCACGGCTGCCCTGCGTTCGGGAGCCGGCCTCGTGACCTGCGCGATCCCCCAGGGCAGCCTGGGGGTCGTTGCCGGTGGGTGTGCGGAGGCCATGACCCTGCCTCTGCCGGTCGAGGATCCTTCCCGAGCGATGGGTATACTGAAAGGGAGGATACCCGATACTGACGTGATCGCCCTGGGCCCGGGAATGGGGCGTGAACCCTGGGTGAGCCAGCTGGTGGAGAGTGTCCTGCGCACGGTGGCCGGGGGAGCAGACGGGCCGGCCCTGGTCGTTGATGCGGACGGGTTGAATGCCGTTTCCGGGCGCCCGTCTCTTTTCGCGCAGGGATCGCTGCCCGGCCGCGTCGTGCTGACCCCACATCCGGGGGAGATGGCACGTCTGTTGGACTGCGGTATCCAGCAGGTCCTGGATGACCGGTTGCAGACGGCCCGCCGTGCAGCGGGGCTGGCGGACAATACCGTGGTGCTCAAGGGTGCACCCAGCATCACGGCGCATTCTGACGGATCGATATTAGTAAACGCAACGGGGAATCCCGGCCTGGCCACGGGAGGATCGGGCGACGTACTGACGGGCATGATCGCTGCCCTCGTCGGCCAGGGACTGGCGCCGCAACGGGCCGCCTGGGTAGGTTGTTTCCTGCACGGACTGGCGGCCGACGTGGCATCGGAGCGCATCGACGTCCGCAGCATGCTGCCGAGGGATGTCATCGGTTCGATCTCCGACGCTCTTGCGAGTCTGGAGTGATGCAGATGACGAGACCGACCTGGGTGGAGATCAATCTGGACGATCTCGAGGACAACGTGCGAGGGATTCGCCGTTACCTTGACCTTCACGGTGGGCAGGCCACCAGGCTGATGGCGGTGGTGAAGGCTGACGGGTACGGGCACGGTGCCGAGATGACGGCGAGGAGTGCCCTCGGCAGCGGGGCTGATTGGCTCGCCGTTGCCCTCCTCGAGGAGGGCGTCGCCCTCCGCGAGCGCGGTTTCGATGCTCCCATCTTGGTCATGGGTTGGACCCCGCCAGAAAACGCGGTCGCTGCCCTGGATCATGATCTGAGGCTGGCCGTACCGAGCTATGAGGATGGACGAGCTCTCAGCGAGATAGCTGCACGGCGCGCCCAGACATTCCGGGTTCACATCAAGGTTGACACGGGGATGGGCCGCATAGGCGTCCGTTGGGAGGATGCGGGAGTGGGGGAGGCAGTGCAACTCGCCTCTCTTCCGGGAATACAGGTGGAAGGTGTGTTCACCCACTTCGCCGTTGCTGATGAGGACGTTGCATTCACCAGGGAACAGATACGCCGATACCGCGCCTTCGTCACTGCCCTGAGGCACCGCGGGGTGACTGTCCCTATCCGGCATGCATCCAACAGTGCGGGCGTCCTGGAGTTTCCAGAAGCTGCCTTCGATATGGTGAGACCCGGTCTCATGCTCTACGGCGTATATCCCACGGATATGGTGAGGCGGAGTGTCGAGGTGAAGCCCTTTCTTACGTGGAAGACGCGCGTGGCGCAGGTGAAGAAACTGGCCCCGGGAGAGGGTGTCAGCTACGGCAGGACCTTCATCGCCCGCGAGGCCACGAAGGTGGCCACCCTTCCCGTGGGTTATGCCGATGGATATCCCCGGGGCCTGTCCAACCGCGGCGATGTCCTCATCAAGGGCACGCGCTGCCGCATTGTGGGTCGGGTGTGCATGGACCAGATTATGGTGAGGGTTCCGGATGGCGTTCGGGTTGAAGCCGGAACCGAGGTCGTTCTGCTGGGTGCTGATGGCTGCGAGGTCATAACGGTCGAGGAACTGGCGACGGCGATGAATACGATACCGCATGAGATTTTCACCGGGATCGGCAAGCGCGTTCCCCGGGTGTTCATGCGATCGGGCAGGGTAGTGCATCAAGGGGATGTGCTGCACTTTTAGGGGGCGGAGATGCGCGCGTTGGAAAAGGTGAGATCATGGCTCAAGCAAAGCGAGTAAGCATATCCATTCCCGTTTCACTGCTGAAGGAAGTGGATTACTTGGCCAGCTCCGAGGAAACCAGCCGCAGTCAGTTCATACGAGATGCCGTGCGGGAATATATAGAGGGAAGAAAGCGCAGCGACCTTCGTGATTCCCTTCGCACCGGTTATGAGAAGATGGGGTCCCTCAATCTCAACATCGCCGAATCATGTATCAGCGCGGAAAATGAGAGTGGTGAGATTCTGCTCGAGGACTTAACAGGGGGAGGAGACTTTGCAGGCACTTAGGGGTGACATATTCTTCGCCGATCTGAGCCCGGTGATCGGTTCGGAACAGGGCGGAGTGCGACCTGTACTGGTCGTGCAAAACGATGTGGGGAACAAATTCAGCCCCACGGTAATAGTTGCGGCGATCACCTCCAAGATCTCCAAGGCGCAGCTTCCGATCCACGTGGAAGTCACGCGTGAGGATCACGGTCTGGACCGTGATTCGGTGGTGCTGTGTGAGCAGATACGCACCATTGACAAGGGGAGGCTGCGGGAGAAGATCGCCCACCTTGAGGCTGACACGATGGCCAAGGTGGATGAAGCACTCACGATTAGTCTCGGCCTCACGGAGATTTGAAAGGAGAGTCACAATGCGGATCGCAACCCTCCCGCGGGAACGTATGGCCCAGCTGCCGACGCCCCTTGCCCCCATGCCACGCTTCTCATCCCTGTTGGCTGGTCCGGACATATGGGTGAAGCGGGATGACCAGACGGGACTCGCCACCGGGGGCAACAAGGCCCGAAAACTGGAGTTTATCATGGGTGAGGCCATCCAGGGCGGCGCTGATGTGGTGCTAACCGCCGGTGGACCCCAGTCAAACCACGCCAGGATGACAGCAGCGGCTGCGGCGCGCTTGGGCCTGGAGGCTGTCCTCTGTCTCGGAGGCGAGGATCCGGGCATCAGGCAGGGAAACCTGTTGTTGGACGAGCTGTTGGGGGCGGAGATCGTGTTCGCCGGCGAGCAAAACATCGGCGAGGTAATGGAGGAGAAGGCCGCCCGCCTCAGGGAAGAGGGCATGAACCCGTATATCGTGCCGGTGGGCGGATCGGTACCCACGGGCTGCGTGGGATACGTCCTGGCGGGTCTCGAAATGCATGGACAGGCAACGGAAGCGGGCCTCGAGGTTGACCACCTGGTCGTCTCCTCGGGTTCGGGCGGAACGGCAGCGGGGCTCCTGCTGGCCCTCGCCCGTGTGTCTCCCTCAACAACGCTGCACGCGGTGACTGTCAGCAGGTCCGCGCACGAAGTCCGCGACCGGATCCTCGAGCTGGCACGGGATACGGCACGGCTTCTCGAGGTCCCAGGGGACGGTATCGAGGGGTGCCTGGAGGTTCATGATGAGTTCTACGGGGAGGGCTACGCCATCCCCACCCCGGAGGGAGTGGAGGCCGGGCTGAACCTCGCCCGCACCGAGGGGATCCTGGTTGACACCACCTATACTGCAAAGGGTCTCGCGGGCCTGGTGGGTCTCGTGAAGCGGGGACGGTTTGACGCGGGCGAGACCGTGGTCTTCTTACATACCGGCGGCGTGCCCGCGGTGTTCGAGGAGGCCAGGCGGGGCACCTTCGATGACCTCTGGAGGGAGTAGATGATGGCAACAGCTGTGATAGGTATCACATCGAGCAGGGATTACAAGACCGACAAGATAGATCTGCCGAGAGGGTACACCGATGCTGTCCGCGATGCTGGAGGAGTCCCCTGG
>PWUB01000211.1 GCA_003563755.1 Clostridia bacterium | reverse complement strand
TTCGGACCTCGTGTTCGCACTGGAAAACCTCCTGGTCGAGGAAGAGCCGGTGGTTCACACCATCGAGCGGGATTCAGTGACCATCGAGGACTGCATGGAGTCGATCCAGGAGAAGCTGTCCGGGGTATCCCGACCCCTGGAGTTCTCCGGGATATTCCCCGTCGGAGGCGGCCGTTCGATCATCGTTCTCACCTTCGTCGCCCTGCTGGAGCTGATCCGCCGTCGGGCGGTCCGGGTGGCCCAGCAGGAGGGGTTCGGTAGCATCATGGTGCAGGCTGTGACTGATTGGGATGGGGCTGATACGTCATGAGAGGGGACAGGAATGTTTGAAGACAGACACAGACAGCTGGGAGCCGTCGAGGCGTGCCTCTTTGCATCTCCCGGGCCCCTGGGCCCCGACGAGATCGCGGAAGTGCTGCAGATGTCCACCGAGGAAATCACGTCACTGCTGGATGATCTCAGGGAGAAGTACGACGTACCCGACAGCGGGGTGCAGCTCCTGGAAGTGGCCGGAGGGTTCCAGGTCCGGACCAGGGCCGAGTATTCTCCGGTCATCGAGCGGATCCTTGCGCCCAAGAGCGACCAACTCTCCGTCGCCGCCGTGGAGACCCTGGCCCTGATCGCCTACCGGCAGCCAATCACCCGGCCGGAGATCGAGGAGCTGCGGGGGGTCAGCACGGCTCACCTGCTCAGGAAGCTGAAGCGGGATGGACTCATCAGGGTGGTCGGTATCCGGGATGTCCCCGGCAGGCCGAAATTGTACGGAACCACCGAGCGCTTTCTCGAGCAGTTCGGCTTGAAGAATCTCGACTCCCTGCCCCCCCTTCCCGAGTTCAACCGCTGTGCGGACGGCGCGGGATAATAAACGGTTCCCGGGGCGGGCATCTTATGCCCATGCATGCACTCGTTTTCCTGGGCGTTGTCATCATCGCGGCAGCTGCCGCCTGGTATCCGGTCCCGTTCTGCGTGCAGATAGCCTTCGGGGAGCGGTGTTCGGTTCGCTGGGCGGTCCGGATTCACAAACAGAGACGCGTCCTTCTCTCGAGCACCTTCGGTCGAAAGGAGGGAGCAGGGTTTCTGTGTCAGCTCGCGATGGGCGGTGCACCGGGGAGAATCCCGACCGTCGTGAGACTGTGCAGGTCGGTGTCCAGCTGCGCCCTGAAGGCCCGTGTCTCATTCCGGGGTGCGGTGGGTACCGGGGACGCGGCGCTGACTGCCATCCTGGCGGGCCTGGGATGGGTCGGAAGCGGCCTCATCGCCGCCTCTTGTCCGGAGGTTACCTTTGCAGATTTCGACGTCCGGGGTGACTTCGCGAGGCCAGGCATCAACACCGCCCTCGAGCTCACGGGGCGGGTGAGGATCGGTGAAGTGCTGATCAAACACATTACCAGCTAGGGGGCGCGAGGATGACAGAACACCCAATCCAGTCGCTGTTTTCGACTACCCTGGACAGCATCCAGCACATGATCGACGTCAACACCGTCATCGGGGACCCCGTTGAGACCGCCGACGGCATGCTCATTATCCCCGTATCGCGCGTTTCCTTCGGCTTCGCCGTGGGTGGAGGCAACCTCGGGACCATCGGCGATAGCAAGGGTGGCGCAAAGTCGGAGGATTCCGGGTTCGGAGGAGGCAGCGGAGCCGGTGTGACCGTGCAGCCGGTGGCATTCTTGATCATTGACGATGAGGAGATTCACCTGCTCCCCCTGGATGAGGACAATCCGTATCTCAAGCTGCTGCAGGTTCTACCCGAGGTGGCCCACGAGCTCAAGAGCATCGTGTCCGGCGACGGGGAGGAATCCTCGGGGGTCAAGGCCTGAGGAGCGAACTGTCCAAGTTTAACGACGCTGCCCTGGGCGTCATCCTCTTGACACAGCACTCTTTTGTGATAAATATTTATTACAATATGATACTGGTGGCGACCCGACCGTCCGCGGGTAGCGGTGGGTCGTAATTGCGTGGAAGGTAGGCCTCATATGTCGAAAATCTCACCCCTGAGGCGCGGGCGGCTCAACCTCACCGAGGGTCCCATCGTGCCCGCGCTGCTCACCCTGGCCTGGCCGGTGGTGCTGAGCAACATGCTGCAGACCGCCTACAATCTCGCCGATACTTACTGGGTCGGGAGGCTGGGAGCCGAGGCGGTGGCCGCGGTGTCCGTCAGCTTCCCGATAGTGTTCCTGTTCATCTCCCTGGGCGGAGGGTTCACCGTGGCCGGAACGGCCCTGGTGGCCCAGAACGTTGGGGCCGGGCGGGAGGATAGGGCCAGCTACGTGGCCTCTCAGACCCTGGGCTTCGTGGGCTCCATCGCCATTTTCCTCTCGATCCTCGGCATCATCCTGGCCCAGCCCGTGCTGCGGATCCTCGGGCCCGAGCCCGAGGTGTTGGCCCACGCCGTGGCCTATCTCCGGACCTGGTTCTTCGGGGTGCCCTTCATATTTGGCTTCTTCATATTCCAGGCCCTGGTCCGCGGTTCGGGAGACACCCTCAACCCCATGAAGCTCATGATGAGCTCCACCATCCTCAACATCCTGCTGGACCCCTTCCTCATCTTCGGTTGGAGCTTCTTCCCGGAGCTGGGAGTCCAGGGGGCCGCCGTGGCCACGGTGATCTCCAGGGGACTGGCGGCGGTGGTCGGGGTAACGCTGCTATTTCGCGGCAGCCTGGGCATCCGGATCTCGGTGCGCGACATGGTTCCCGACATCGCCCTGATACGCCGTATAGTGATCATCGGGGCCCCGGCGGCCGCCGAGCAGTCCATGCGTGCCCTGGGAATGACGACCATGACCGCCATCGCCGCCGCCTTCGGCACCCCCGTGCTGGCCGCCTACGGCATCGGAAACCGCATCGCCTCGGTGGTATTTCAACCCAGCATGGGCTTCGCTCAGGCGACCACGGCCATGGTGGGGCAGAACCTGGGGGCAGGAAGATATGATCGGGCGGAGAGGGCGACCTGGTCCGGTGTCGGCATCATGTTCGCCGTGGTGAGCGTGTTGGGAGTCGTGATAATGCTGGGTGCCGGCTCCATAGCCGGTTTCTTCCTCACCGAGGCGGACGTGTCGGCCCACGCCCACGCCACCACCTATCTCCGGACCATCGCCCTGACCTTCGGGTTCATGAGCGCCATGAGCATCATGAACGGCGCCTTCCGCGGGGCCGGCCGCACTGCCACCTCGATGGCCTTCGCCGTGATATCGCTGCTGGTGCTCCGCGTCCCCCTGTCGTACCTGCTGTCGCAGCAGGCGGCGCTGCAGCAAGCGGGAATCTGGTGGGGCGTGGCCCTGAGCAACGTCATAGGGGCCCTGCTCGTCGTTTTCTGGTTCAGCCGGGGACACTGGAAGGGCCGCCTGGTCGAGGAAGAGGTCACCGCGGCGGGATCGGGGGACTCCTGAGAAAATGATCGCGGGGCACTCCCGTGCCCCACGGGTTTGAACTGCCGCGGCGTGTCACTCACCTATGTGATCTTCGATCTTCCCTTTCAGCTGCTCCCTGGGGAGGACGCCCAGGATGCGCTCCACCGGTTCTCCCTCCTTGAACAACATGAGGGTGGGGATGCTCATGACCCCGAACTCACCGGCCAGTTCGGAGTCTTCATCCACGTTCACCTTGACGAACTTCACGGTATCGCCGAGCTCGGATGCAAGCTCCTCAAGGGTGGGCGCGAGCATGCGGCAGGGGGCGCACCACTCGGCCCAGAAGTCGACGAGGACCAGAGCATCTGACTGTAGCACTTCGATAGGGAAAGTATCATGGGTGACTTTTTGCAACTTGGTCAAGATTTTCAACCCCTCTCTACATGCAAACATGATACCACAAAGACGGGCCCGGACAATGGTTGTGCGCCCGCCTGCGGCCCAATGCATCGACACCTCCTGATGTAAAGTAAGCTTTACATCCCGGAGGGTTTTCTGCCACGATGATACTGGAGGTGTCCGTATGTCCTTTCTGAGAAGACTGGGGTTTG
>PWUB01000217.1 GCA_003563755.1 Clostridia bacterium | reverse complement strand
TGTTCCTCGAGGAGTCCGACGATGGCCTCCACCTCCGCGTCGGCCCGCCCCACGGCGTGCTCAAGGATGGTCCTTCCAAAATGAGACCGTTCAACGTAAAAGTCCTCAACCCAGTCCCCCAGCATGTACCTGCCTCCTCTCCGAGTGGAGTGTATAATACCAAGTGACAGTAGGAATTGGAAGTCCCGCCCCCACCGGATCCGCCGACAGTATCTCGGTTGAGGAGTGATGCCGGGCTTTCAGGCATCCGAAGACGGTAGCAGCAGTTGGCGAGGCGACGCCCTTGCAGCGCGGATCAAGGACCTGGTCCGTGGTGGTCGAGACCAGGCGAATCGGAGGGTCCCGTTATGCCGGTGCGATGGATAAAGGAACACCTCAGTCCCGAGTACTGTACCACAGATGTCCTCATATACGACGATATGCACTCGCAGTCCGGCTTCTCACTGCCCGTCATATACCAGCCTTTTGACGGCACGAAGGTGGCGCACTGGAGGGACCGGGGATCCATATACGACTACCTGTATGCCACCCAGGGCGAGGGCCGGAGGCTCCTGGACTTCGGTCCCGGGGACGGGTGGCCCTCCCTGCTCGTTGCTCCCTTCGCCGATGAAGTCGTGGGACTGGACGCCTCCCCCAGGAGGGTGGAGGTGTGCCGCGCGAACGCCCGGCGCCTGGATATCAGCAACGCTTCTTTCTCCAGCTACCAGGCCGGTAGAGCCCTTCCCTTTCCCGATGAGTCCTTCGACGGGGTGATGGCCGCTCATTCCGTCGAGCAGACTCCCGATCCCCGGCAAATCCTCTCCGAGCTGTACCGGGTACTCCGTCCGGGCGGCAGGCTGAGAATGCACTACGAGGGCCTCGCTCAATACCGCGGCGGACGCGAACAGGATATCTGGATATCAGCCCTTGACAGTGAGACATGCAGGATCATCCTCTACGACAGGAACATCGCCGCCGAATGCGTCGTGCAGTACGGTATAACCCTCTCGATATCTGAAGCGCAGCTCCTGCATCGGATGAAAACTGACAGCCCGGAGTTCTCCGATATCACCCGAAGTCTCCTCGGACAGCTCAAGCCGGAGGTGATGGAGGCGCGGATGAGTCGCACCATCCACCCCTCGGCAGCGACGTGGATCCGATGGTTGAGAGAACTGGGTTTCAGGCAGGTCCGGACCACCCACGGCGGCGGGGAGGCTGCCTCGGCCGTATACGGGTGGTTCACCCAAGGGGAACGTCCCCGGGATATGCGGCAGGTGGATGCCGCGATCCGGCCGGCGGTCAGGCTGGCCGCGGACCTGGGGTGCCCAATGGATATGGATCCCCCGATAACCGCCGTCAAGTGACAGGGAACGGACTGGGGATGCCGGCCGTTGAATCCCCAAAGATCTACCTCCCCTGGAGCGCGGCCAGGTACACCCTGAAGATAAGAGAGCAGCGGCCGAGGCGGCGTCCCCCCGACCGGTACCGAACCGGTCGGGGGGACGCGCCACCGGGGCTGATCAGTCTACGAGGTCTAAGGAGCGCAGCACTCTGTGCAGGCAGTCGGCGTGGTGCTCCTGCAGACCCGCCAGGGGAAGCCGGAAGCCTCCCACATCCCGACCGGCCATCGACAGGGCCGTCTTGACGGGGATCGGATTGGTACTGATGAACAGGGCCTCGAACAGCGGGAGCAGGCGGCAGTGCAGCTCCGCTGCCCGGGCGACTTCTCCCCGGACGAAGGCGGTGATCATCTCACGCATCTCGGCAGCTACAAGGTGGCCGGCAACGCTCACCACCCCCCACCCCCCCACGGACATCAGGGGAATGGTCATGCTATCGTCACCGCTGTATACCAGCAAGTCGTCACCGGCCAGCCGGCGGATGTGCGCCGCCTGGTCCACATCGCCGCTGGCCTCCTTCACTGCCGCCACGTTTTCCAGTTCGGCCAGTCTCGCCACCGTCTCCGCCTCGATATTGACCCCGGTCCGCGAAGGCACATTGTATATCATGACCGGAAGATCGCAGCTCTCAGCAGCGGCCCGGAAGTGCTCGTAGAGTCCGTCCTGGGGCGGCTTGTTGTAGTAGGGGGTGACCAGCATCACTCCGTGAGCGCCGACGTCCTCTGCTTCCCTCGTCAGCTGGACGCTGCTGCGGGTGTCGTTCGTTCCGCTCCCCATCCATATCTCCGCATCATCACCAACCGAATCCAGTACTGCCTCCAGAAGGCACAGTTTCTCCTCCACCGTCAGGGTGGGTGCCTCGCCGGTGGTTCCGCTCACCAGGATGCCGTCGGCCCCGGACGCCACGATCTCCTCGCTCAGCCGTGCAGCAGTGGATAAGTCAACCTCTCCATCGGGTCCGAAGGGTGTAACCATGGCCACAATGAGTCTTGCAGGCCCATGAATGCTCACTGGGACTTCCCACCTCCCCCATTCAGTTTGAAATGCCGGTGCAGAACCTGCACCGCATCGGTACTTTTCTCCCTGGACACCAGGCAGCTGATGCTCAGGTGAGAGTCACAGGTCTGCAGGATATCAATGCCGACCCCGTTGAGGGCACCCACTATGCGGGCCATGACTCCGGGAATCCCCTTCATGCCCGCCCCCACCACCGTCACCTTCGCACATCCGTCCCGGAAGCTGGCCTCGTAACCGAGATCCCCGAGCACCCGGGCTGCGCGTTTTCGGCTTTCATCGGCAACGGTGAACACCACCTCGTCAGGGCTGACATTGATCAGATCCACACTGATCCCCACCTCCGCAAGGGAACGAAATATCCTGCCCCCGTCTCTCTGGTTGCCGTTGACGCTTACCTGGGTCACGTTTGACATCTGGGTCACCCCGGTGACGGTCCTTGAATGGGACGCTCCGTTTCTGACCAGCGTACCGGGATGCTCGTTGAAAGTGCTCCTCACCCTCATGGGAACATCACCCGCCATGGCTATCTGACAGGCCCGCGGATGTACGACGTGGGCTCCGTTCTGGGCCATCTGGTGCACTTCTTCATAGCTCATCTCCTCTATGGTCACGGCCTCCGGCACCAACCGCGGGTCGGCGGTCTTTATCCCGGTCACGTCGGTGAATATCTCCAGCATTTCCGCACGCAGTGATACAGCGAGAGCGGCGGCGCTCACGTCACTTCCACCGCGGCCCAGGGTGGTTATCTCCCCGTCCTCCGTCGCTCCCTGAAAACCTGCCACCACGGCCACCTTACCCTGATCGATGATGCGAAGGGGCTTGGATATCTCGACGCGGCGCACGCGTGCATCTCCGAAGCCGTCGTCGGTGACAATGCCCGCCTGCCGGCCGGTCAGTGCCAGGGTCTGCAGCCCAGCGCTCCGCAGGGCGCCGGCCATGGCCACCGCAGCAATGAGCTCTCCGCAGGACATCATGAGGTCCATATCGCGCCGAGGTAGATTGTCACAGAAGGACTCCGCCAGTTCGATCAGGGTGTCGGTTGCATACGGAGCTCCCTCGCGGCCCATCGCAGAAACGACGATTAGCAGGGAGTATTGACGGCGGTCGTACGCCAGAACGTGCCGAACCGCCTTCTGCCAACACCGCTGTCCGTACAGCGAGGTGCCTCCGAACTTCAATACTCTCAGCCGCACGTCCGGCTCCCCTCAGACCAAATCCTCGGTCAGCAGTCTCTCGGCGATCTCCAGTGCATTGGTGGCGGCTCCCCGGCGCAGGTTGTCGGCGACAACCCACATCCAGAAGCCTCCATCATCCGCACGGATCCTTCCGACGTGCACCTCGTCCCTTCCGGCAACCCCCCGGGGGGTGAGGTAGTCACCGGGAGCCTCGGCCACCACGAGCGACCCCGACTCGGAGAGGATCCGCCGTATGTCCGGGGTCGTTACCCGGGTATCAGCCTGGAACCAGACCGCCGCACAGTGACCGACCTCGACTCCCACCCGCACCGCAGTCACGCTGACTGCCAGCTCGTCATCCTCGAGGATCTTCCGGGTTTCCTCCCGGATCTTC
>PWUB01000357.1 GCA_003563755.1 Clostridia bacterium | reverse complement strand
TCCAGACGCGACCGGCCTTCGGCGGCAACATCATGGCCACCATAGTCTGCCGCCGTCACCGCCCGCAGATGGCCACGGTCAGGCCCCGGATCATGCAGGCCGAGGCTCCGGATCCTGCCCGTCAGGGGCAGATCATCGAGGTGCCCGTCGACGGTCCGGCCCTCGGGGTTCGCACCGTCCTGCTCGAGGCGGTGGAGGAGGAGGACCAGGGCGTCAAGATCGAGGACGCGGACATCATCGTGGCCGGGGGCAGGGGACTCGGAGGCCCCGAGGGCTTCGAGGTTCTCTTCGATCTGGCCCGCACCCTGGGTGCCGCCGTGGGAGCATCCCGCCCCGTCGTTGACGCCGGCTGGATCCCCTACACCCATCAGGTGGGCCAGACGGGCAAGACTGTCAGCCCCACCGTCTACATCGCCTGCGGCATATCCGGAGCAGTCCAGCACATGGCCGGAATGCGTTCGGCCGATACGATCATAGCCATAAACAAAAACCCCGACGCGCCGATATTCAAGATTGCCACCTACGGTCTGGTGGGGGATCTGTTCCAGATCATAGCGAACCTGAAGCGGGAGATCACTGATGCCGGAGGATGAGGAAACACTGAGTCAGGGAGGTGCAATGCGGTTGCAGGCCATATTTGTTGCCGGAGCCGGCCAGATGGGCAGCGGTATTGCCCAGGTGTCGGCTGAGACTGGGCACCGCGTCATCCTCTATGACCTGACAGAGGAGCTGGCGCGGAGAGGATTTGAATCGGTAAAGGGATTTGTGGATCGCTCTGTTACCCGCGGCAGAATGGAGGCGGGGGACGCCGGGGAGGCCCTGGAGCGGATCGAGACCACCGCCGATCTGTCCCGGGCAGCGGACGCTGACTTTGTGATCGAGGCCGTCGTCGAGGACAGGGAGGTCAAAAGGGACCTGTTCTGTCGACTGGACGAGGTGTGCCGCGAGGAAGTGATTCTGGCCACCAACACCTCTTCTCTGTCTGTCACCGAGCTGGCCGGGGTGACCTCCCGGCCCGACAGGGTGATAGGAACCCACTTCATGAACCCGGTGCCGCTGATGAAACTGGTGGAGGTGATCCGCGGCCTGGTGACCAGTGATGCGACCTTTCAGGCCGCCCGTAGGTTGGTCCTGGCCATGGGCAAGGAACCGGTGTCCGTCAATGACTATCCCGGGTTCGTCGTCAACCGGCTGCTCATACCGATGATCAACGAGGCCATCTCGTGCGTGCATGAGGGAGTGGCAACCCCCGAGGATGTCGACAGGATCATGACCCTGGGGGCCAATCATCCGATGGGTCCCCTCGCCCTGGCCGACCTGATCGGGCTGGATGTGGTCCTGGCCATCATGCGGTCCCTGCACGAGGGCTTCGCCGATTCGCGTTACCGCCCGGCGCCCCGGCTGGTCAAGATGGTGGAGGCCGGGCATCTGGGCAAGAAGACGGGACGAGGTTTCTACCAGTATGGGAGGTGAAGGAGTGTCTGAGGTGGTGCGATGGGAGACGGAGGACCAGATTGGCGTCATCACCCTGAACAGACCCGACCGGCTCAATGCCCTGGACGGGGTCATGCTCGAGGAGCTGCAGAGGGTTCTGGATTCGGAGGCAGTATCAGAGGACATCCGGGTCGTGATCGTGACGGGAGAAGGTGATCGCGCCTTCGCCGCCGGCGCCGACCTGGGAAGCATGAAGGACATGAACA
The DNA here is from genome assembly GCA_003563755.1 of Clostridia bacterium. Next base: position 2,288 of record PWUB01000357.1, on the reverse strand, counting down.
GGTCCGAGGCAGAGGACTGGTCCATGCTGGGCCAGAGGGTGTTTTCCGCCATCGAGGATCTGCCGAAACCGGTCGTGGCCGCGGTCAACGGCTTCGCCCTCGGAGGCGGCTGTGAGCTGGCCCTGGCCTGTGACATCAGACTGGCGGCCGAGGGTGCCGTCCTGGGGCAACCGGAGGTGACCCTGGGGATGCCCCCTGGGTTCGGCGGAACCTACCGCCTGGCCAGGGTGATCGGCGAGGGCCGGGCCCGGGATCTCATCTTCACCGGCAGAACCGTGGGCGCCGAGGAGGCCCTGCAGTTGGGCCTGGTGTCTGAGGTGGTGCCGGGTGACCGTCTCATGGAGGAGGCGGTCAGGCTGGCCCTGAAGGTTGCATCAAATGGACCACAGGCCCTGGCCCATGCCAAGGAGGCCATGAACCGAAACCGGTACCTGTCAAGAGACAAGGCCACCCGGACAGAGGCTGCCCTCTTCGGACGGACCTACACCACGGGGCAGCCCCGGGAGGGGATCAGTGCGTTCATGCAGAAGCGCAAGGCCCAGTACCGCTGAGACCAGATGATGGAGGGGATCCTGTGACGGCACCGGGCTGCAACCGGCCCGGTGCCGCTGCTTTTGCGTGCCGCCGATGCCCAGCTTGACCTGGGGCAGGAAGAGCTGGTTTACTGATGCAAGTATCCTACTCGTTGCGAGGGAGTTGGAGGCGGACCCATGGTGCGGCGTCTACCTGAAGACAGGCGGGATCTCCCTTCGGACGCTCCCGGTGTTGGGGACGACCATGGGCAACCCCGGGGCCTGTACTACGGATGGGTCATCGTGGGGGTCGCCACCCTGGGAGTATTTCTGTCGGGGCCGGGTCAGACCTACTCGGTTTCCACCTTCATCGATCCGCTGATTGAAACCTTCGGATGGAGCCGGTCACTGGTCTCCGGCATGTATTCCGCCGGCACCCTGACGGCGGGGGTATTCATGACCGCAGTCGGGCGCATGGTGGACCGGAAGGGCTACCGGCCGACGCTCACCGTCATTGCCGCCTGTTTTGCCGGGGCGTTGTTTTTCATGAGTGGAGTCAACACCCCTACGGCCCTGTTTTTCGGGTTCATGATGATCCGGACCTTCGGCCAGGGATCCCTCACGCTGATTCCCAACAGCATGGTCCCGCAATGGTTCATCAGGAAGCGGGGCAGGGCCCTCAGCTTTCTGGCCATCGGCGGGGCTGTCAGCACGGCCGTGCTGCCGCACCTGAACCTGATCTTCATCGAGAGCTTCGGATGGCGGCTCACCTGGATGTTCTGGGGTGCAGTGCTCGCTGCAGTCATGATTCCTGCGGCCTGGTTTCTCACCCGCGAGCGCCCGGAGGACATGGGCATGGTTCCCGATGGCGCTCCCTCTGGCCTCGTCGGGCGTAGGACCCACCAGGCGCCCGCCGATCCGGAGGAGGCCTGGGATCTCCCCGAGGCCCTCCGCACCCGGGCCTTCTGGATCATCCTGTTCACGGTATCGATCCCCAGCATGGTCAGCACCGGTGCCCAGTTTCATCACATGTCGATCCTGGCAGAAAATGGTGTGACGGCCCAGGCTGCGGCGGTCGTGTTCACCGTTGCCGCGGTGACCCGCCTGGTTCTGACGCCCCTGGCGGGGTACATGTGCGATCGATTCCCCATTCATTACGTGCTGTCGGGTGCCATGTTGATGCAGGCCCTGAACCTGGTGTTCATGCTCTTCACCACCTCTTTTTCCACCGCCGTGGCTCTGGGCCTGATCCAGGGCCTGCGGATGTCCTTTCTGGTCCTGGTGGGTGGGGTCATCTGGCCCCACTACTTCGGACGCAGGTATCTGGCCAGCATCCGGGGCGTGACCACCGCCGGCATGGTGATCTCCTCGGCCCTCGGCCCCCTTCCCTTCGGGCTGGGCTTTGACCTCTTCGGTGGATACACCGAGGTCCTGCTGCTGATGAGCGCCCTCCCGCTGATGGGGGCCATTGCAATACTCTTCGTCCGGCGTCCAAAGAAGGACGGCCCTAGGAGTTGGGTCACCGACTGCACGGACTGCAGCTGATTGGCCCACCACACCCTCAGATCCGTCCCAACTCCCCTGCGGTGCTCTGTCGAGATGGCGCTGGCGACGTGCGGCAGCAGGATCCCGCCGATAAAAGGGCCAAATATGAAAGTGACAGGAGCCGGCCGGTTCAAGAAAGGGGAAAAGAGATGCAGGAAGACGTCAGAACAGTACCAGAGGATCGGATCATGCTGTCTCAGGCCGCTCACGTCTGCGTTGTGGTCAGGGACG
>PWUB01000344.1 GCA_003563755.1 Clostridia bacterium | reverse complement strand
GCAGTGGTGAGCGGAGGGCGTTAGGGATGAGCAGAACAGCGGTGAGCCTCATCATCGTCTCGTTGCTGGTGGTGGGCTACGTGGTGGTCTCTGGGATCATGGCCAGATTCGAATCGAGCATGCAGGAGTTAGCTGCCACCCCCTTACAGGAAGTTGACCTGGCCAGGATACCGGACGGCACTTACACCGGCAGCTTCACGGTCCTTCCTGTTTCCGCGGAGGTCACCGTTGTCGTCGAGAACGGCACCCTGGCGGATATCGAACTGGTAAAACACGGCCACGGTCGGGGAGCACAAGCAGAGGTGATTCCCTCCAGGGTGATAGATGCGCAGAGCCTGGCCGTGGACGCTGTGTCCGGTGCCACCTACAGCAGCCAGGTGATACTGAGAGCGATCGAGGACGCCCTGGTGAACGCCGCTGGGCGATGAGCACCCGGTGTCGGGCCCCACGTGGCAGAGGAGCAGGACCCGAACCGCAGATTGGAGGAACACGGATGCCGCGAGAGAAAGCGGTGGAGGACAGAGTGTACATGAGGGAGGCCCTCCGGGCCGCCGAGAAGGCAGTGCGGGAGAGGGAGCTTCCCTGTGGAGCAGTATTGGTCGGAGCAGACGGAGAGGTCATAGCCAGGGCCCACGCCCTGGATCTAAAGCGGGGCAACCGGGTATCCCATGCTGAGCTTCTCCTGCTGTTGGAGAATCGGCTTGGACGCACCGACCGGGGTAGTCTGACCCTCTACACCACCCTTGAGCCGTGCATCATGTGCACGGCGGCAATCATGACGGAGGGAATCGGCCGCATCGTGTACGGTCTGCACGCGCCCCTGGACGGGGGAATCCACCTCGTGGACGACCCCGAGACGGTGGCGCTGTGCGGGGGCCGGGTACCGAGGGTGAGCCGGGGCGTACTCGCCGACGAGTGCGCCGCCCTGTTCAGGAAGTTCGCCAAACTCCCTGACGTACCCCAGGGAATGGCCGATTTTGCGCGGCAGCTGCTCCGAAATCTGTGACAGCCAGGGTACGCCGTTTCAGCCTCGAACCCCTCCGGGGAGGACCCCGCATCGACGAGCAGTTCGCTGATGACCAGGCCGCACCCTGAGCCGGATCAGAGTAACGTAGCGTCAGGTGCCCGGGACAGCCTCAGCTGCAGAGTGTTACCGCGGTGGGCAGTACAGCTGTCGACTCACAGGGTGCCGCACCTGCTGCATCGAAAAGACACGCCCTTCAGACCAACACATCACCCTTGACCACACCACGGTGCAATCGCAAAAACACTGAGAACCTTTCCATACACAGCCGACACCGTGCACGGTGCCTCAGTATCCCATCACCAGGGGGCTGCAGTACTTGGCCAGGGCGGAGATAGCCGACAGAGAGGCCATCATGGAGCTGCTGGGATTGGCAGGATGAGGCCTGTTGGTGATCGAGGCCCTCAGCTCTCCGAAATCACCTCTCGCCAGGATCTCGTGCCTCGTGTGCGTAGCCTCCGGATCAGCGTGGATCTGCACCCGGGTGCGCTCCGGTCCCAGTCCGGCCAGGGCCAGGGCAGCGCCCACGTTCAGGTTCTTCGGGAAGCCCTCCACCGCCTCCAGTACGTTACCCGAGAAGATCATCCGGGCCTCGTCGAGCTCCTCCAGGTTCAGCTGGTTCTTCAGTAGGTAGGGGGCTCCCCGGAGGCTTCTCGGGGCCTTCACCGTCCGCAGTCGGACTTCTTTGAGGCCGCCGGAAACGTTGGCCGCTTCGATCGTGCTGATACCGGTGACAGCACCGCTCGGCAGTATGACCCTGCTGCCCGCCTCCTCGGCCGCCTCCCACACCCGGCGGAGCACGACCGGATCCACCAGTCCACCCACGCTCATGATGATCAGGTCTATGCCGGATCCGGCGAGGAAGGCAGCGTGGTCGCGGACCGCAGCCGGGTTCGCAGACTCCAGCAGCACGTCGAGGTCAGCGCCGTCCAGCTGCCGTGGATCGGTGAGGAAGTGAAGATCTTCGAGCCGACGCATGAGATCGATGATGCGCTCCTTTTCGGAAACATCGACCACGACACTGAGCCGCACACCCTCCATCCGGGTCATGATGTGTTCAGCAACAGCGCCCCCGATGGCGCCGTAGCCCATGATGCCGACATTGATCACGTTTTATCACCCTTCTCGGTGACAGCCTCGCAGGCGTCCATCCTGGCCCGGAAACTGAGTGTGCTGAGAACCGAATCGTCCGGAGGTCGATCAGCGACCCTCCTATCCCATCATAACCATAATTGCCGGAGAATGCTCGACCAGGAACCAAGACAGGCATGTCGAGGCCGATTATGACGGCAGGATGTGCCTGGTAACCGTTGTCTCGGGGCTGCAGCATGACAGGATCACAGTATTATCCGCCTGTAGAAATCGGGGTACGCACCGAGGGGACTGATGGCCAGAAGGCCAAAACCTGCGATCTTCCGATAGGCTCCTCCGACCCCCACAATACCCGAGTCTCTCGGAAGGAATATGACCATAAGCTATAGAAACTATAGCTCATTGCGCATGTGACAGGGAGGGATCATCCTGCTGGCGAGGTTACGCACGTTCACCACCGTGGTTGACATGGGCAGTTTCTCGAGGGCAGCCCGCGCCCTCAACTTCTCCCAGCCTGCGGTCAGCAAGCAGATAGCCCAGCTGGAGAGCACCTACGGCGTCCCGCTCCTGGACAGGACCCGGAGGCAGCTCGAGCTCACCGAGGCAGGGCTGCTCGTATACCGCCATGCGGCCAGGATGCTGGAGCTGGACAGGTCCCTTCGTTCCACGCTGCGAGATCTCACCGGGGACTCCCTGCACAGGCTCCGTATCGGCGCGAGCAGCATACCCAGCCAGTTCATCCTGCCCTACGCCCTGGCCGACTTTCTGGCGAGCCACCCGCGGGTCAGGCTGGTCGTTCTCTCCGGTGATACGGGCGATACAAGGGACAGGCTGCTGGCGGGCGAGATCGATGCTGCCGTGGTCGGCGCCCCTATAGACGAGCCCGGAATCCTGAGCCGTGAGCTGTTCGATGACGAGATACTACTCGTCGTTCCCCGCACCCACCATCTCGCCGAGTCTGACGAGGTCAACATCGAGGACCTGGTGGGCGAACGGTTCGTGTGGCGGGAACGCGGCTCGGCCACCCGGGCGGTGACCGAGCGCTTCCTGGGCGCGCGCGTCGATGAGCTGGAGAAGGTGGCATACCTGGGCAGCACCGAGGCGGTTGTTTCAGCGGTTGAGGCTGGAACAGCCCTGGCCTTCGCGTCACGCTGGGCCGTCGAGGGTGTGACCGGCCGGAGGCTCGTAAAGGGCATTCGACTCTCGGGAGTCAGCATGAAGCGCAAGATATTCGGATGCCACCTCAAAACGGCCGACCACCTTCATATCATAGACAGCCTCATGTCCTTTCTGCGCAGTCTTGTGGGCACGATGGAGGGCCGATAGGATGGTTGAAGAGCGCTGCTACGTCCTATTCCCCTCCACATACTGGGCACTCAGGGGTGACAAGCTCCTGAGGGAAGCTGGACTGGATGTGAAGCTGCGGCCCGTCCCCCGGGAGCTGAGTTCCAGCTGCGGCATCTGCCTGGAGTTCAACTGCGAAACCGCGGCCGGGGTGATGCGGACCCTCGAGGACCTCGACGTGGTCAACGACGGGCTATTCGCGAGATCGGGAGCCAGGTTCACCGAAACCGACTGTGCGGAGGACGAGCAGGCATGATATACCTGGACAACGCCGCGACTTCGTGGCCCAAACCACCGGATGTCATCGAGGCCATCCAACATTACTTCGCATGCGTGGGCGCGAGCCCGGGAAGATCCGGACATCGTCCGTCCCTGGCCGCCGGTCGGATCATCGAGAACACCCGCCTGAGACTGGCCGAACTCCTGGGGGTCGAAGATCCCTCCAGGATCGCCTTCACCCACAACGCCACCGATTCTCTCAACATGGCCATCCACGGGCTCATCCGTCCCGGAGACCACGTCGTAACCT